>DAOVFR010000229.1 GCA_030672805.1 Candidatus Krumholzibacteriota bacterium | reverse complement strand
ATCAATTTGGCGCCAGTCCGATTCCATATACAGACGTTTTTTGTTCTTGTACTCGCGATATGCCTGATGCACGCTCCGGCGTCCGGTGAACGGCGTATCCCTATCCTCCGGCGCGGCGTACCCGTCATTCACACGGGATACACCGACACCCGCGCAGTGGCGCCGGTCAATCGCCCGCACATGCGCAGGTTCCCGTTCGATGGCGTTTCAACAAGGAATATCCTCGGGAAAGGGGAGATGAGAGGGAAACTGCGAGCCGCCGGCGCGGCGTATACCGACACGGTCAGGGCGGTTGTTGTACGTGTCAGTTTCAACACGGATCGCGACGATGAGCTGTCGAGTATTTACACGGGGGGCGATTTCGATTATACACCGGACGGTGCGTCGGTCATCGATCCGACCCCGCATGACCGGAGTTATTTCAATTCCCACATGATCGGGATGAATAATTATTACCGGTTTCAATCCTGCGGCGCCGTCGAGGTCGTCTGGGACATCTTCCCCGAAGGGGAGGAGGAAAGTTACAAGCTGTCCGATATCGCCGATTACGGCCCGGGCAAATTCGGTAATTGGACGACCGAAACGCTTGTTTCGTTATTCCGCGACGCCGTCGAGGAGGGCGACGGCGATATCAACTTCGGCGACTACGACGCGATCATCGTCATACATGCCGGGGCGAATCTCCAGAGCGACATCGACTTCGATACGCCGAACGATATTCCCTCTTTCTTCGCCCAGCTCGGGGATGAGCACAGGTTCACCGTCGACGGCGGGGCGACGATTATCGCGGAAGGCTCCGTGGTTCCCGAAACGGCGATGCAGGACGGGTTCATCGGTGGAATCTCCGCGGTCCTCGCACACGAGTTCGGTCACCAGCTCGGCCTGTGCGACCTCTACAACACCTACACGGGCGGATCGGCAGTCGGTTTCTGGGACCTCATGGACAGCGGCGGACAGCTCGGAGCGCTGCTGCCGGACACGGAGGGCGTTTTCCACTATGCAGAGGGTTTCATTCCGAGCGGTCTCGGCGCCTGGTGCAGGACCTTCCTCGGATGGACCGATGTCGATACTGTTAAAACGTTCAAAAACCGCATCGATCTTCCCGCGGTCGAGAAATGCCCCGCCCGAGTCGTCAGGGTCGAGATGGGCAAGGACGAGTACATCCTGGTGGAGAACCGGGCGGTCGAGCTCGACGGTATAATCACGGGGCTCGTGGCCGACGAGAACGGTGTCATAATCGGCACCGGCAACTGTCTGAACTGCGGCGCCGGGATTCCGCCCGACCCGGAATGGGAGCTGGTCAACGGGTATGATATCCTCCTGCCCGTCGAGGGGAACGAGGCATATTACGACAGCGGCCCCGGCCTTGTAATCTGGCATGTCGATGAGGATCTGATCGCCGAACGCTGGGAAAGGAACGGGGTGAACGCTTCTTATCCGTTCGGTGTATCGATTCTCGAGGCGAACGGGGTCGTCGATC
The DNA here is from genome assembly GCA_030672805.1 of Candidatus Krumholzibacteriota bacterium. GTDB lineage: Bacteria > Krumholzibacteriota > Krumholzibacteriia > Krumholzibacteriales > Krumholzibacteriaceae > DAOVFR01. Next base: position 2,548 of record DAOVFR010000229.1, on the reverse strand, counting down.
TGGGGGACCCTTCCTCGCCGTTCAGGGTGGGATGGTGGGATGACGCATACTACGCGGAAAATAACACGACACTTTCGGATTCGACGCTTCCCGCCTCGTGGAGCAACCAGGGTGTGCCTTCGGGCGTGCGGGTCGAGGGGATCACATCACGGGACACGCTGATGAGCTTCGGTGCCGGCGTGAGGGATCTGGAGGCGGTAAAACTCGTCGGTCCGCCCGGAAGGCCCGCTGCCGCCGGCCTTCTCCCGCTTCCCGGTGAATACACGATGCTGCTTGTGGACGGGCAAGGTATGGGGTGGCTCGCCGGAACCGATGTTCCGCTCTTTTCAGGGATCGACGGCGGCGGGGTGGTGACGCCGCCTGCACTCGCGAGGGGATTCGGTCTCGAGGGAGGCGCCGTCGTTCTTGGCACGGAGGACGGGTATATCCACGTGTTCTCAACGGCCGACTGGTCGGAGATCCCACCATGGCCGGCAAAGATAGATTCGCTTGTATCGCACCCGGTCGCGGGTTATTTAAACGGAGGCGCTCTGATACTTGCCGCCGATACGGGCGGCCGCCTTTTCATCATTACCGAGGCGGGACAGAACCTGCCCGGATACTCGCCGATAACCCTCGGACCGGGGGACCGGTTTGATGGGAACCTGGTGGTAACTACGGATTCGCTAGGCGTCATGACGGGGGTCTTCGCGTTGGCCTCGAACCGGGTCTCGGGCGCCTGGCTGTCCAGGTGGGACTTCGCCGTGGTCAACGGCGGCTCCCCTTATGTGACGATGAGCCTGTCCGGCGGCTACCCGTACCATGTGAATGCAACCGGGGTGGAGCTCGCCGGGGAGATAGTGCTGGCCGGCGGGGATGTACAACCGTTCAAGGACGGCGACGAAGTATTTATCATCTTCAAAGAGACTGGAAGGATCGTTCTGTGCGGGTCGGACGGGGTGCTGTCCGAACGGAACAGGGAGGACAGGGTGACAGCCGATCCGGCCCTGTACGATCTGAACGGTGACGGGATGCTCGACATAGTATACTCGGACGGATTCCATGTCTACGCTGTGAGCCCATCCGGAGCCAACCTGACGGGGTGGCCGAGGAGGCTGGATGAGTACTATCCTCCGCTGAGCGGGTTCACCGTTTCCTCGCCGATCGTGATTGTGGACACGCCGGAGGGAGGCCGCGTGATAGCCGGAACAAGCAGGGGGATCGTCCACGTGCTGGACGGCCGCGGCGAGACGGTACCGGGATTTCCGAGAAAGGTCTCGGGCTCGCTGCGTTCCTCATTCGATCTGCTTGCCGGGCAAAGCGGATGGACTCTCGCGTTCCTCGACGACGAACAGGGATACGGCGGGCTCGCCGGGCTCATCGATCCCCTTGACCACGGTTACGTCAGGTGGCGCACGACGCACCTCGCCGCCGGCAGGGGGGAACATTCATGGGTGTCGGCGTTCGGGAATCTGTCGAGGACCGCCTACGTGAGGCCGGCCACCGGTGGATCGACCGGCGCTCCAAAGTGGACCGACCTCGCGGGCAACCTCAGGGTATATCCCAATCCATCGTACGGAGGCAGGGTGAACATACATTTCGTCGCTCCCGAATCGGGAGAGGCGAAGATCGAGATCCTGACACTCACGGGGGAGCTTGTCGTGGAGAAGCGGAAGAGACTTTCGGGAGGGAACGATGAATTTCTCGTCTCGATGTCCGGCAGGGCATCGGGAATATATATCTGCCGTATAATCGTGACGGCGAAGGGACGTTCCGTTGCAGCGTTCAAGAAATTTGCGGTGGTAAACTGAATGGAAGGATACGGATGCTGAAGAAACCGCACTATCTCGTGTTCCTGGTGTTGATGGCTTTCCCGCTGTCGCTTCGGGCATCCGCTGGAATCGGTCCGGCGCTCGCACATGCGTCCGGGGTCGACGGGGCCAGGAACCCGTCGGTATTCGATCCGGAGCCCGGTGGAATCGACCTGGAATCGATGCGGGTCGGGCGGACACTGAAGCTTACGGGCAGGCGTCTCGAAGCGCCGGTTGTTCCCGTGTCGAGGATACTGTCGGGGCGGGAGCCGCATCGGTCCCGGCCGAACGTGAAAAGACGGATCGCGCTTTCCGTGCTGGCCTCGGCCATTCTGCCCGGTCTCGGTGAACTCTACGTCTACATGGGTTCGAGAGAGAAAACGGTTCTCGCCCGTACAACAGCTTTTTTCGCCCTTGAAGGATTATTCTGGTACGGCTACGATCACAATCACAGCAGGGGAAAAGATATCAAGCGCCGGTACATGGACTATGCCGATGAACACTGGACGGAGGAGAGGTTCCTCGCCCAGCACCCGTGCTGCGCGGGACTTGGGGGTTGTGATGATTACGAGCAGTATAACAGTTGGTGCAAGGATCACTCGCCGGAGTGCACGTACTTTCTGTACATCCCCCGCGAATTGGACGTGGAGGAGTACTACGAGAATCTCGGCAAGTACGAAGCCTTCGTCTACGGCTGGGATGATTGGGAAGAGGGTATGGATGGATTCTGGACACCGCACAGGACGCGCTACGTTGCG
>DAOVFR010000273.1 GCA_030672805.1 Candidatus Krumholzibacteriota bacterium | reverse complement strand
TAAGGGGAATTACCCTGAGCAGTCTCTTTGCCATGTATACTTTCACATCCGCCCCTCCCCGGAACGGGCATGCGGCGCCGGGGGCGCATCCCGGTCCCCGGCCGGTTTCAACACACGGCGCTCACCTCTTCCTGGAACCTCGGCGGGAATCCCGAACTCTTTCTCTATTTCCACGGCCAGGGCACGGGCCGCCGTTTCCTCGCCGTGGACGAGGAACACGCGCCGTACACCCCGGATGCTCCCAAGCCAGCTGCAGAGCCCCACCCTGTCCGCATGTCCGGAGAAGGACGAGAAGCGCCTCACCTGCAACACTGGAGATATCCAGTCCTTCATGAAACCCCTGCCCTCGCGGTAGCGGACCCTGACGGGGCTCTGGCCGGCGAGAAGACGCGAACCGAGGGAACCCGGTTTTTGCCAGCCTACGATGCAGAGCAGGTTCTTCCCGCTCCCGAACATCTTCATGAGGTGCCTCGGCGAGTTCGCATAGTCGAGATCTCCGCTCGACGATATGAAAATAGCCGGCCTGTGGATCCTCTCGTGCACGCGGAGCGACGTTTTGCTCTTGACCTCTCTCAGCGAGGTCGACTCCAGCATCCCCGTCCGGTAAAAATCCCTTGCCCAGCTTGAAAGGTACTTCCCGTGCTTCCTGTACACGCCCGTTATCTTCTTCGCGGTGGGACTGTCAACGTACACCTCGCTCTCCGGCGGGATCACATTCATACTCTTGAACCTGTCGATCGCGGCGATCACCTCCTGGGTCCTGCCGAGAGTGAACGCCGGAACAAGGACGTCGCCGCCCCCGCGGAGTGTGTTGCCCACCGCTTCGGCAAACGGCCGGTGCCTTTCGAGGGGATCGGCCGGAAGGCCGTCCCGGACCGTTCCGCCGTAAGTCGACTCCATCACGACAAAGTCAGCTTTGCCGGGCGCTTCCAGCGGGGGAAGCAGCAGTGAGCCCCCCGAACCGAGATCGCCCGAGACGACAAGCGTGATATCTTCACCGCCGGCCTGCAGCTCGATCTCGACGAAAGCTGCGCCGAGCAGGTGCTCCACCCCGCCGAGCCTGAAGCGGACACCGCCCGCCTCCTCGACGGCCGTATGAAACGGAACCCGGGTGAGTCCGGCACAGGCCGCGTCAAAGCAATCCTTGGAAACCTTCTCCCGAGAAATCTGCCTCGACATCCTCAACATGATCGGGATAAGCTCCGCCGTCGGCTCGGAACAGTAGACCCTCCCATCGAAACCTGCCTCGTACAGTTCGGGCAGCAGCCCGCAGTGGTCCACGTGGGCGTGCGTCACGATCACGAAGTCGACCGTTGCCGGGTCGGGCGGGATCACGCCGGTGCCCGCCCCGCCCATCGCACCGCAGTCGACGACGAACCTCGCGTTGCACGCTTCGACGAGGAGACAGGAACCGCCCACCTCGCGCGCACCGCCGCAGAAGGTGATCACCGGGTATCGCGCCCGCACAATACGGTTCCGGACATACAGGCTCACCGCGGCGATGGAAACCAACAGGACGGCCGCGATCACCAATATTCTGTTACGTCTCGTCATCTCCGTTCCCCACGGGGTTCCAGTCAACCGGCTCTTGACGGCATCACTGCTCGTCGAGCCACCACTGCGCCGCATTCCACGTGTCACCCGACTGTGCCGGGTTTGGCCTGTAGTTGCGCAGACGGTCCGGCATCACGTCGAGCTGCGTTACCCACAGGAGCGGAATGATCGGCACCTCTTCGGCCAGTATCTTCGCCACACGGTCGTAAATCCCTTTCCTCTGCTCGAACCCCACCGTCCTGCTGCCCCGGGAGAGAAGCCCGGTGAGCGTCTCGTGCCTGAAACGGGAATGGTTCTGACCCTTCGGGGGAAAGAATTCCATCGAGTAACTCCCCTCCTTCGTGGAAGGATCGGGGGGGGTGAGAAACGCATAGAGCGCCATGTCGAACGTGCCCCGTTTCAGGATTCCCCCCTCGTCGTAGCTCGCGAACAGGGAGGTCGGATGGTAGTTACGGACGGCGAGCTCCACGCCGATCCGTTCGAACTGGTCCTTGAGAACCATCTCGGTGCTTTCTCTGGTGAGCCTCCCCGCCGTCGTAGAAATGGTGAGCGATAGCCTCATGCCGTCCCTTTCCCTGATGCCGTCACCGTCGCTATCGATCCATCCCGCCTCACGGAGCATGCGTTTCGCAGCTTGCGGGTCATAGGCAAGTTCTTCGGCCCCGATACCGGTGTAGTAGGGCGAGCTCGGGTGCTCATCCCCGTAGGCCGGTATCCAGACCCCCTCGTAGATCTTGTCGGAAAGCTGCCGCCGGTCGATGGCGACGGCAAGCGCCCTTCGAACGTTCCTGTCCCTTAGTATCGGATTATCGCAGTTGAGATCGATATGCTCGTTGAACAGCGCCGGATTCCTGAATAGCGTCACTCCCTCGAGAGAGGAGATGACGTGGAGCAGCGTGATGGGAGCATTATCGATACCGTTTACCTGTCCCGTCTCGAGCTGGAGCAGGAGCGCGTTTCCGTCCGGTACGAACCGGATCACGATCTCGTCCAGGTACGGTCCCTCGCCATAGTAGTCCTTGTTCGCCCGGACCGTGATGTGGGAACCGGCCACCCATTCATGAAACGCGAAAGGCCCCGAACCGGTGGGACGCCTGTGGAAATCCGCCCCTTGAAACGAAGGACCGAGCCACTCCTCGAGCAGATGCCCCGGCAGCACCGACTCGTCATAGAAGCAGTCGCCGACGAAGTTCGCATACACCTCCCTCAGGTGGAACACGACCGTGTGCCTGTCGGGCGTCTCGACACGCTCGACGATGTCCCAACCCTGGCGTGTCTCGACATTGATATCGGGATGCATCATCACCTCGCAGCTGAACTTAACGTCGGCCGATGTAACCGGCGTGCCGTCGTGCCAGAGTGCGTCGGGCCTGAGATGATATGTGTAAACGAGGTGGTCACCTGAGATGCCCCCGTTGCCGACGGTCGGGATCTCGGTGATCAGGTCGGGAACAAGCTCGAGGGCGTCGGTGTGCTTGACGAACTTGCTGAAGATGAGGTTGCAGACGTAGATAACCGAAACCATGGAGTTTATCGCTTCGTTCAGTATCTCCGGCTCCTGCTGCAAGCCAATAATGAGCCGGCCGCCCTTTCCCG
>DAOVFR010000146.1 GCA_030672805.1 Candidatus Krumholzibacteriota bacterium | reverse complement strand
AACACGGTGAAGGACTTTCTCGCTAGGGGCTATTCCGTCGTTGTGCTCGTCGATGCGATCCGGGCCGTGGACGTCGAACCGGGGGACGGCGCTTCCGCGCTCGAAGAGATGGAGACCCTGGGCGCCGTCATGCTCCGGTTCGAGGAGATTGATCTATGAGTGAGCCAAATGTATCCCCGCTCCTTACGGATCTCTACCAGTTGACCATGGTCCAGGGGTATCTCGACCAGGGGATGCACGATACTGCCGTGTTCGAGTTCTTTGTGCGCAATCTCCCCTCCGGGCGAAACTTTCTCATTGCCGCCGGTCTCGAGCAGGTTATCGATTATCTCGCCGATATGAAATTCTCTCCTGGTGAGCTCGAGTGGCTTTCCGGTCTCGGAACGTTCAGCACCGATTTTATCGACTACCTGGAATCATTCTCCTTTACCGGTGACGTCCATGCTGTACCAGAGGGAACGATCTTCTTTCAGAATGAACCGCTCCTGCGCGTAACGGCGCCCCTGCCACAGGCACAGATCGTCGAGACACGTATCATCAATCTTATGCATTTCGAGACGCTTGTCGCGTCGAAAGCGGTTCGATCGGTCCTTGCAGGCGACGGCAGACTCCTCTTTGATTTCGGGCTGAGACGCGCCCACGGCGCCGAGGCCGGGATCCTGGCCGCAAGGGCTTCCTTCCTTGCCGGTTTCGACGGCACGTCCACCGTTGCGGCGGGGCGATTGTACGGAATCCCCACCTACGGCACGATGGCCCATTCCTTCATCCAGGCACACGACACGGAGCTCGAGGCGTTCGAGCATTTCGCGCTCGCCCAGCCCGACAACGTCGTCCTGCTGCTCGACACCTACGACTCGAGGGCCGCGGCGGAAAAGACGGCGGAGCTCTATCCCCGTCTGAAGGAGAAAGGGATTATTATCAAGGCGGTTCGTCTGGACAGCGGCGATCTCGTCGAGGAATCGAAGGCCGTCCGCCGCATCCTTGACGGGGCCGGGCTTGACGGGGTGAAGATCTTTGCGAGCGGCGACCTTGACGAGTATGCGGTCGGGGCCATCGTCGCGGCGGGCGCCCCGATCGATGGATTCGGGGTGGGCACGCGCATGGTGACGTCCTCCGATGCGCCGTATCTCGAGTGTGCGTACAAGCTGGTCGAATATGCAGGCGTGGCAAGGAGAAAGCTCTCGGCGGGCAAGGCGACGCTGCCGGGGCGCAAGCAGGTGTACCGGTTTTTCAATGATGAGGGAATCATGTCACACGATGTGCTGGCCCTCGGCGGCGAGTCCCTCAAGGGTCGTGCGATGTTGGAGCGTGTGATGGAGGACGGCAGGCGTCCGGACCGTGTCGTGCCGCTCGAGGAGATACGCGAATACGTGAAAGCCCAGATTGATACGATACCGGAGCCGCTGCGAGCGCTCGGTGAAGCGCCCCGCTACCCTGTCGAACTGAGCGCGGTACTCCGGGAATGCCGTAAGGATGAGTGAACGGGAGCATGGAGCGGGCGGAACTGAAAATCAGGCGTTTCAAGCTGGATGACGGGGATGCCGTTATCGATCTGTGGCGCCGGTGCGATCTGATCGTGCCATGGAACAACCCGATACTCGACATCGAGCGTAAACTGAGGGTAGATCCCGAACTGTTCCTTGTCGGCCTGATCGAAGGAACTCTCGTCGCCACGGTGATGGGAGGATACGATGGACACCGGGGATGGATCAACTATCTCGCCGTGGCCCCCGGGTGCCGGAGAAAGGGTATCGGGACGGTCATCATGCATGCTGTCGAAGAGAGGCTCGGGGCGATCGGATGTCCGAAGATCAATCTTCAAATACGCCCGGGAAACGAAGACGTAGTCTCGTTCTACGAGCACCTCGGGTATCGTGACGACCGGATGATCAGCATGGGAAAGAAGCTGTCCGAGGATCCCGCATTCCCCCGTTGATGCCAGATACCTTCTCGGATGCCTTCCGGGTAGAAATAATGATCGGATTATGTTATAATGCCTATCGCTCAATGGGTTTTAACTAACTCATACCTTGGAAGAACTGATTCCCGCCGAATGGAGGTAAAAGTATGGACCGTCCAGGACGTCTTCCACATGTCCTTTATTACCTGTTTTCGATCCTTATTATTCCGGCTGTCCTGGTGAGTATTCCGCAACCCACTCGAGCCTATCCAAACGAGAAGAAGATATTCAGGGATGCGAAGCTGTATCTCAATATCTACGGTGTGTTCGAGGATACGATCCAGGTCATGGGAACTACGGACCTCGGATGGTCCGACCCCTACTTCAACGGTGAGGCCTATGTCATGGATCAGGAGCTCACCGGTATGAAGCTTTACAACACGAATGACAGCACGGGCGGCGTATCCATCAACTGCAACGGAGGGATACCCTCGTTGGGACTGGCGGAAATGCTCGGCCCGGGCGGTGATTTCCCGGCCGACAGCTTCTTCGATATCTTCCTTAAAATAATTCTCGACGACATACTGCCGGGTGACACGCTGCACAACAATTCACCGCTTCATATAGTATCGACCGTCGATGCAATGCCTCCCTACTTCGATCCTTTCGAGATCGAACCCATCGCACCGGTTTACCTCTATGACCAGGGAGAGACAGTCGTCGGGGAGATGACATACTGGTGGGAGGAAGTCACGCCCCACTCATGTCCCGAGGCGCATGTATCGGTGGAGACGTCGAAGGGCTCGGAGGTTGCGATTGCCGGGAACGATACGATCAGGTTCGATGCCGCGATGAGCGGATACTTGGAGCCGCAGGTCGGCATGCTGAGAAGCCAGCCGGAGCCGCAAAGCGTTACCTTCGGCATCAGGCCCGCCGGCTCGCCCTCATCCTTCCAGACATTCTGGACGGACTATGACGGAGACGGTTGTGAGATCGGAACAATCGCCCCGATGAGGGAAGGGGACGGCTGGTGTGGTTACCTGGATGTATCCTCGTACCCGTACTCAGGAGGCTACTACGAGGTAGAAGCCCGCTTCAGCTTCTCCGGATATCCCGTTTACCGGGACACGGTCACGGCCTATATCGATCCCACGCCGCCGATACCGGGCCTCGTGGATTTCCCGCCCGACTCGATCGGTTACTGCGGTGTCGATTGTATGCAGCGAATCATCTTCGAGGTTCCCGACGAGGATATCGATACGGTCAAGGTCAGGGTGCTTCTGCTAAAGAAGGAGAGCAGCCGGGCCCTCGCGGTGGTCGACCAGTTCGGCCTGAACCGGTTCGGTGCGTTCGCATGCAGCGCGGCGGCGCTGGGAAGCTGTCTCAAGTACTGGGCCGGCAACGGGTACGACGAGCTTGACCACGAGGATGGCGACACGGGAAAGCCGGAGCAGAACGCCGAGGATATCGCGAACGAGATCGAGAACGACATACAGCCGGACCCTGCCCAGAACGGTGCTCAAGCCTCGGAAATAAAAGCTGGTGTCGATGCCTACCTGGCGCGTCACGGGTGCGAGGGGTGGGACGTGAGCAATCACGACGTTAATGACTACAGTGACATCGCTGAAATGATGGAGGAATTCGAGGCGGACAGCGAGGACGTCATAATCTATGTATGCGACACCGTGACGGTGAACGGCCAACTCCAGACGCTCGGCCATGCGGTTACGATGGGCTCTAGGGAATCCACATACTATGAGGAGCAACACGGTGGCGGGATGTGGGGTTGTGTGTCTCATAAAGTCGATTTCATGGACCCGCAGGGAGGGGGGAGCCAGCAGGACAACGAGTACGAAATCAACGAGGACGAGAAGGGCAGACCGGTTACCGAAGGGTACAGCAACATCGGGAATCCGAACAGCAATTCGCGCATATTCGGGTACCTCAAGGTGTCTCCTCCGGAGGAAGGGGCCAAGATAGCCCGATCCGGACGTTACGGGCCGCATCCAGGACCGCGTGACGGGTCCGGTGTCAGGCCGCAGCTGAAAGCGCCGGCACTGAACCACGGAGAATGGATCACGGTGGATGCTGGTCCCGGCAAGGGTAACGGAGAACTCGACACTCTGACCTGGGACACTACGGATTTCACGGGCGGCCTCTACCTGCTCGAGGTACGGGCGATCGATTTCGAGGGGCATGAGGGAAGAGCGATAAGACTCGCGGGCGTCCCCGAATACACGGTGGATGCGGAAGGTCCCGAAACGCCCCAGCCTTACACGGGAATCCGGAGCTCCTATCCGAATCCCTTCAATCCCTCCACCACGATCGAGTACTCGCTTGGGAAGAAGACCGAGGTTTCGCTTCTCATATTCGATGTTTCGGGACGCCTGGTGAGAAGGCTCATCGATGGAGAGGTCATGGAAGCAGGTCCCCACCATGCCAGTTGGGACGGTCTGAACGATGGAGGCAGGCGCCTCGCCAGCGGGGTCTACTTCTGCATGCTGAAGACCAAGTACAACAAGGCTTCCAGGAAAATGATTCTCTTGAGATGAGTGCCCACTACGATGGAATAGAAGGAGCATGATGAAACGTATAATCTCGTTCTCGTTGGTTGCGTTGTTCGTATGGGCCTTCAGTACCGCCCCGGTGTCTGCGGGAGAGGAAACGGTACCGAAGAATATCATCGTCTTCATCGGTGACGGTATGGGCGTATCTCACATCACGGCCCTGGAGATCGTGCGAAACAAGACGAGTCTCGACCGTTTCAGGATCGCAGGCCTCGTAATGACCCATGCTGAGGACACGCTCGTCACCGATTCGGCGGCGAGCGCGACAGCCATGGCCACGGGGCACAAGACATACAACGGCGCGATCTCCGTTTCATCCGGGGGAAAGCCGCTCAAAACCGTATTCGAGCACGCCGAGGAGCGCGGCATGGCGACAGGGCTCGTCGTCACGTGCTCCGTGACACATGCGACACCGGCAGCCTTCGTCGCCCACGTCGACAGCAGAAGAAAGGAGAACGAGATCGCCGAGCAGATTGTCACAAGCGGCATCGATGTTCTCTTCGGCGGCGGGTGGGCGTACTTCGTCCCTCGGACGGAACGTCAGGGCAATAGAGACGATGGTAAAAACCTTCTCGATGCACTCGGAAAGCGGATGAAGGTTATACGGTCGGGAGTCGGCTTTAACACGCTGGAGGGGTGCACGGCCGCCGCGGCCCTGCTCGCTCCGAGGCACCTGTCCGTAGCCGGAAAGAGAACGGTGAATCTCCAGGAGATGACGGTACGGGCGATAGAGATCCTGTCGAGGGACGAGGACGGCTTCGTGCTCATGGTCGAGGGATCACAGATTGACTGGGCCTCTCACGACAACGATTTCGATTACATCCTTGGGGAACTGGCCGATTTTGACGATGCGGTAGAAGCCGGGCTCGATATTGTGATGGACGACGGAGAGACGCTCGTCATTGTCACGTCGGATCACGAAACGGGCGGGTTCGCGGTGCACGGCGGTTCCATCGAAAAGGGGGAGGTAACCGGCTGGGGCTTCACCTCGGGGGATCACACGGCGGCGATGGTGCCCATCTTCGCGTGCGGGCCGGGAAGCAAGGCGTTCGGGGGGATACTTGACAACACCGATATCGGGAAGGTATTGATAGCATACGTACGAGAGTGACGCCGGGCGCCGGGGCAAACGATCGAACGGTTGAGGGAAACATATACTGTTAAGTCCGGGAGGGAGAATCATCATGCGCATAGGATGTATCGCCGTGTGCGCGGCTGCGGTTGTCATTCTTCTTGTTCCCGAAGTGCTCGTGCCGTGTACGACCTTCTGTTTCAGGAACAACGGCGAGTGGATCTACGGGCGGAACTACGACTGGTCGGTCGAGCACGGCATGGTGATCGTGAACAAGCGGGGTGTCGCCAAGCGGTCGCTGTCACGGAACAACCCCGCACGGTGGGTATCGAAGTACGGCAGCATCTCGTTCAACCAGTACGGTCGCGAGTTGCCGCTCGGCGGCATGAACGAGGCGGGACTCGTCATCGAATGCATGTGGCTCCGGTACACGGAGTTTCCCCACGTTGATCCAAGGCCGGGACTGTCGGAACTGCAGTGGATACAGTACCAGCTCGACAACGCCGCAACGGTGGACGACGTGGTGGCGAGCGATACGGAGATACGGATAGACGTGGCCGATTCGAATCCGATTCATTTTCTCGTATGCGATGGGAGCGGCGGAGCGGCGGCGATCGAGTTCCTCGGAGGCAGGATGGTTGTTCATGCCGGAAAGGACCTGCCCTACCGGGCCCTGACGAACAACACGTATGAATACTCGAGAGCATTCATCGAGACCTGCGTTGGCGGCGAGTCGAGCGCGACATTCACAACGGGCAGGCACTCGTTGAAGCGGTTCTACCGGGCGGCGAAGGGTGTCGAGTCGTGGAATCCGGGATCATCCGGTCCGGCGGTGGAATACGCCTTCGGTATTCTCGACGGGGTCGGGGGCGACCGGACGATGTTCAGCATCGTCTACGCCGCCGCCGCCGGCAGGATCTATTTCAAGACACACTCCAACCCGAACGTGCGGTTCTTCGATTTCAACGGTTTCGATTTCACCTGCGGGTCGC
>DAOVFR010000037.1 GCA_030672805.1 Candidatus Krumholzibacteriota bacterium | reverse complement strand
GATCCCGCAGCTTCGCAGCCGTTCGACAACGGCTGCAACCAGACCGGGGTTCGTGGACATGGCCGGGCCGCCGAGGCAGTTCACCTTGATCGATACACGGTCTTCACTCGAGAAGAGACTTCTCCAGGCATCCGCGGCGCGGGTGATCCCGGTCAGTTCCATGATCGCTCCGTCGACAAGGCTGCCGAGGGCGGCGCTGCCGGGACGGCCAGGCGCTTCCAGGTATGCAGATACGACGCGGTTCGATATGCCGGAAAAAGGCGTTATCCCCCTGGCTCGAGCAGCACCGGCGATGAGGCCGCCGGTGAGGATAGAGAGAAGGTCGCGGCGTGTAATGAGCGCACTCACGGTTGAACCATACCTCGCTTGCAAGAAAGATACTACAGATGCCGGCCGAATTCAATTCGTGAATATCTCGAACAGGCGCCTGACCCGTGATGCGGTTCCACGTTCGACCGTCCCGCTCGAGTTCAGGATGGATGATGTGGCGTACTCCTTGCCGTTCTCCCCCTCAAAGAACACGATACGGTCGATGGTGTTTCCTCTCCTGTCCTCGAAGACGATGGTGAGCGAGTCTCCCGGAACGGTTGCGACGCCCGGTTTGGCCGGATCGAACAGGAGCGTCTCGAATTCGATCCCCTGCAACTCCGAGAAAAGGCCGTCGATGACCCCGGTGTCCACAAGGGACGTATCTTCCGACAACGATCTCCATCGTCTGCCGTCAAATGCCAGCCCGATCGTCAGCCGGCCGTCGAGGCACCGGATCCTGCTCACGTGTTTAGGATCCAGGAGAAATACCTTTCTTGTCTGGATATCTTCCCTCGTCCAATCGAACGCTTCGAGCAGCCCGTCCTTGACGAGGACGACCTTGTCCAGACCGCTTCGTACGGCATGGACGAGGTCGCCGCCGCGGTTGCCGAACGACACGGTGATGGTCTCCGTTCCGCGGTTGAGGGTCAGTTTCCGGGAGGGCGCATCGAGATCGAACCGCACGAGGTCTTTCGTGTTTTCCTGTTCGAAGCCATGGATCAACGCCTGCACCAGTTCAGTGAGGTAGGGTTCGACCTTCTCCCGCCGCGCGATCGCGGGAGGGTCGGTAAGGAACCAGAGGTTTCCCTTTCGCACCAGGGTCAGCCGGTGAACGCCGTGCCTCACGGTAAACCCGTCGATCGACTCGCCAGGGAAGTGAAAGAGCTGCTTGTCCCTCAGGTGGTACAGTGTTTTGTTCATCACGTTCCTCGATATCTCCCGCGACAGGAACACATCGGGTGAGCTTCCCTGGCGCATGTAACATCTCGTTCCTGACGGTGTGCTGTCTCCGGCGTGGAGGGTGTCCCGCCGCGATCCGCCCCCCGTGATGAAGATCGTTGTTGCATACGGCCGCTCGAGACCGAAGTCCGAGAAGCGCTCGACATTCTCGATCCTGTCCACTCTGGATCCGGGCACCAGCTGCTGGAGAAGGAAGTCTATCGTCGTGTTTGCCCCCCTGGCCGTTACCGGGTGGGTGATCGACCAGTCCGTATCTCGGCGGACCATCTCGATCCGGTCACCGTGCGGGTTGAGGAGAATTATCTTCTCGACCTCGTGCCGCCTGAACGGGAAGAGCTTGCGGGAGTGTTCCGCCTTCCGTTCATTCCGGACCCTCCCACGTTCCTCGACGAGGAAAAAAAAGGCCACGACAGCTATGCATATTGCCAGCAGGGCCCACGTCGATCTGAATTTCACGGGCTGTCTCCCGTCAGGCGGTTTTTCTCTTTCGGACCGTTACGATGATGCCGGCCGTGTATACGATGCCGAGAAGGATGTACAACGGCAGCCAGGAAACGATACGGCCCTCCCGTACGGAGAGGATCACGGGCTGGCTCAAACGTTCTTTCGGACGGAGCGCTATCAGGTCCTCCTCCTCGGCGAGCCAGCTGATCGTATTCATGATCAGGTCCCTGTTTCCGAAGAAGTTGATATTGCTGTTACTCGTGAAGTCACTGTCGCCGAAAACGACGATGCGGCTCATGGCCGGCACTGTTTCATCGCTTTTCCCGGCGGGTGAAATTTCCATCGATGCGACGGCGGCTACGGCGACCGGCCCTTTGATGTCCCCATGGTCTTCCTCGAACCGGGATTTACCGTTCAGGAGCGTTTCGATGTCGTTTTCCGCGTAGGTGCTCTTTCCGGACCACGCGATGATCTTTACCGTCGTGCCGCCGGGAAGGTTCGGGCGGAGGTCCAGCGCTCTCGCCTGGGGAAAGAGCGAGGCGTACCTGAACTCGTTCGTTATCGGATGCCTGCTGTACTGGTTCACGATCGGTGTGAGGTGATTGACGACGCCGCTTACGTTGCTCTCTATAATGACGTTATTTCCGACCTCGATTCCGTACCCGGCGGCGATCCGTATGAGCCGGACCGGGTCCGTCATCGGGTCGATCAGGAAACATGCGTTGCCGCCGCCCGCCAGGTATGCCGATACGGCCATCGCTTCTTCATGGATCAAGTCCTTGAGCGGCCCGGCAATGAGGAGGACATCGCAATTACCGGGTATTCGCTCCTCACGAGCCGTGAACAGCTCCCTCACGGAGAAGTTCCCTTCCTCGAGTGATTCACGCAGGGTGGCCAGGCCTTTATTCCCGGTGTCGGTGATCGATTTCTCTCCGTGCCCGGTTACGAAGCAGACCGTTTTCTTCGATCTCCTCGTTATCTTCAGGATAGTGTTGGCGATCTTTTCCTCCGAGATTTCCAGGAAACGCTCTTCGATCTCTCCGCATTCGGCGACGACCGTTCCGTAGTCCTGTATCCTGTATCGCCTCGCGACAACGGGTCTCCTCTCGGGGTCGACGAACGTGTAGAAGATCAACGGGTTCTTGCTCGAGAATTCCCCCAGAAGGTCTTCCAGTTCGAGCTGTTCAGGGGATGCCTCCTTCAGGAAACAGGTGAACGTGACGGATGTTTCGAGCCCCTCGAGTATACGAAGCGTCTGGGAAGCAAGAGAGTAGCGCTTGTTGCTTGTTGTATCCAGACGGACGTTGTAGCGCGAGCTCAACGCCTGGAGAAATATCAATATCGTCGCGACCAGAACGATCGAGAAACCGGCGGCGAGCCCTTGGCGCAGCGATTTCATGGATCTGCCGGCCCGGGGGCTTCGGGTTTCAAGCCAGAGTCCCGCGAGGCTCAGCACGTTGCCCGCGGCCAGGAGGATCAACGACGGCCGGTTGTCGTCGGCGCGGATGATGAGGAAGAAGCTGATGACGATCAGGGCGGTTCCGGCAAGTAGCATCATTCTCGATCTGCTTTTCATATCAGCTTCTCCACCGGTTCGACTCGATGGACTTGAGTGTCATAAAGAGAAAAAAGAAGGTCGTGAACAGGTAGTATGTGATGTCCTGTGTGTCCAGTACACCCTTTGCGAACGACTCGAAATGCTTGAGCAGGGAGAACTGGAGAAGGACCTTCGAGGCCGCGGGGCTGACGAATGGAGATGCCCATCCGATCACGAGGAACAGCAGCGCTACCCCGAATGTCGAAATACCGGCGACGAGCTGGTGGTTTGTCAGCGAGGAGAAGAAGATACCGATCGAGATGAACATACAGCCCATGAGAAACAGGCCGAGATAGCCGGTGATGATAGGGCCCGGTTCCGGGTCGGCGAATATCGAAAGGAGCAGCGGAAAGAGAAGTGTTCCGGCTAGCATGACGGCGAAGGTCGTAAGCGTCGCGAGGAACTTGCCGCCGACGGTCTCGATGTCCCTTACCGGGTACGTGAGGAGCAGCTCGAAGGTGCCCTGTTTTCTTTCCTCGGCGATCAGCCTCATCGTAAGGAGGGGGAGCACGAGAAGCAGAACTATGCTGATGTTGCTGAAGAGCGGCCGCATCACCCTTTCGATGATATTGAGAGATTCCGCTATCGAAGGGTCGCGCGCCGACTGGAGGGAGAGGAGGTTATAAAATTTGAAAATGTTGACAAAGAAGTAACCCGTAATAATGAAAAAAATGCCTATCGTCACGTAGGCCGTCACGGACTGGAAATGAGATTTCAGCTCTTTCCGGTAGATGGCCGCTAAACGCTGCATCATGACTCTTCTCCGGTCACGAGATGGAGAAAGATATCCTCGAGGGAAAGCTCCTCGCTTCTGATCTCGAGGATCGGCACACGTTCCTCGACAAGCCTTGCTATTATCATTTCCCTGGGGTCGCTTCCCGGCTTCGATTCCACCGAAAGATGCACCTTGTCGCTATCGACCGGGCCGTTACGGATGCTTATGACTCCATCGAGGCCCGCCAGTATTTCCCCGGCTTTCGATGAACCGGGAACGTTCCTCAGCGTCAGGCGGAGCACGGACGACTTCCCGATCCGGGACCTGAGATTTTCCGGTGTGTCGATAGCGATCAACTCGCCATCGTTCAGGATAATGATCCTGTTGCAGACCTGGCTTACCTCGGGGAGAATATGGCTGCTCAGGATGATCGTTCTGGTCTGTCCGAGGGTCTTGATCAGTTGCCTGACCCCGATGATCTGTTTTGGGTCGAGGCCGAGTGTCGGTTCGTCGAGGATCAGCAGTTCCGGATCGTTGATGATTGCCTGCGCCATGCCGACACGCTGCTGGAATCCTTTCGAGATGCTGCCGATGAGCCTGTTCGGAACGGGTTCAAGGCCGCACTGTTCGATTGTACGGTCCGTCTCGCTCTTGATACGGTTTCGGCTGACTCCCTTCAGTTCACAGACGTAACGCAGGTATTCCCTGACGCACATATCCTTGTAGAGCGGGTTCTTCTCGGGCAGGTATCCGATCCGGCGCCGCACCTCCATCGGCTCATCGACGATGTCGAACCCGCAGATCCGGGCCGTGCCGGACGTCGGCGGGATGTAACAGGTAAGCATCTTCATCGTCGTTGTTTTCCCGGCGCCGTTCGGTCCGAGGAATCCCAGTACCTCGCCGCGCGGGACCTCAAAGCTCAAACTGCGCACACCAACGGTATGTCCGTAATACCTGGTGAGATTCTCTACCTGGATCAACGGTAACCTCCCGGTGCCGGCAGAGGGGGGTGTATGTTCAGT
Organism: Candidatus Krumholzibacteriota bacterium; assembly: GCA_030672805.1. Classification (GTDB taxonomy): domain Bacteria; phylum Krumholzibacteriota; class Krumholzibacteriia; order Krumholzibacteriales; family Krumholzibacteriaceae; genus DAOVFR01. Next base: position 8,038 of record DAOVFR010000037.1, on the reverse strand, counting down.
TGTACCTAAAAGACAGTTATTAAAAACTAAGCGGTTTCAACAGGCATGTCAATTACAGATGAGAAAATTTGCTTTACGGGCGTGTTTCACATTACCTAGTATGATCCGAAACATGGAGAGCGGTGACAGGTGAAATACCAGATTACGAGAAAAAACGTAAACAGGGGGCTGAGGATATTCATCCTTCTCAGTGTTCTCGGGCTCCTGACGGTATTCCTGCTGACCCATTCGGACAATACCGGCGAAGCGCTCAAATCGTTCAATTACGTCTATCTTCTTGCAGCGCTGGCGCTGATACTGGTCGAATGGATGCTCGGTGGTTTCCGCATCTATGTTTTCGGCCGGGTCCTGTACCCAGGCTTGCGGTTCAAGGCCTGCGTGAAGGCGAGCCTCGGGAACGTGTTCTTCGGTGCGGTAACACCGGCGCAGACGGGGGGTGGTGCGGCACAGATCTATCTCCTGTACGCGGGCGGCATGCCGGTTGTCGAGGCCACCTCGGCGAGTCTGATGTCTTTCCTGAGCACCGTGTCCTTCCTGATTGTCGCGGCTGTGGTGATCTTTATCTTCAAGGGAAGGGCGCCGCTGTCACGCGGCATTCTTTCACAGCTCTTCAACGCCGGCGTCTTTCTGTTCATCTCTATCGGGGTGCTGGTCATCCTGGCACTTGCCTTTCCGGGGATATTCAGGAAAATAACAATAGCCTTTTTCAGGCTCCTTTCATGCTTCAGAAAGAAGGATTACTTCTGTCCGGGCAGTCGGGCCAACCGCGTGGCGGACGGAGCAGACCGGTGCCACAGGCAATTGACATTCTACATCAGAAAGAAATTACTGACCTGCATAAGCGGTGTCGTCATCACGTGTGCCGCCTTCCTGGCCAAATTCAGCATTGCGTACATTGTTCTTCTCGGGCTAGGTGTACGGGCTTCATATTTCGACGTCGTCATCCTGAATGTTCTGATAATTCTGATAAATTATTTCTTTCCGAGCCCGGGGGCGAGCGGGTCGACGGAACTCAGCGCCGCGGCTCTCATGGCGGCGATCGTCCCGACGTCCCTGCTGCCTTTCTACGTGATAATATGGCGGTTCTTTACGCTCTATATCTCGGTAGTGGCGGGTGGCATGGTCGTCCTTCACGAGCTTGGCAAAAAGGAGAAAATCGAGATTGAAAACGGTACGGAGGACGGGCAGGCGGGGACCGTCCGCGGCGAGTGTCCATAGGTGGAACAAACTTGCCCTGCTTTGCGTAGGATAACAGAATAGGCCGTGACCGAAACGACCGGAACACTGTAAGAAAGGTATACCATGAGGAAGATCGTGCCCGTGACCGTAATTCTGGTTCTTTTGTTCACTTCTTCAAGTTATGCCGCTGAAGGAAAGGCCGTGCTCTACTCGGCGCTGTTCCCGGGATGGGGACAGTTCAGGGTGGGCCATTACGGCCGGGGGGCCCTCTTTCTCGGTACGGAGATCGTTGCGCTGACATCGCTCATCATTGCGGATATCCAGTATGACAGGGCGGTCGAGCAGTACAGGCGGGAACGCGGGTACTACCTTACGAGTACATACATCGGCGATGCGGAGGAGCATTACCTGAACATGCAGGAAAAATGGAACAGTGCCGAGGATCTCCATGTGTACAGGAACGTCCTGGCCGGGGCCGCCGCCGGTATCTGGGCGGCAAGCATGATCGATATCATCATGAACGGCGGGGACAGGGAACCTCCATTGTCCCTCGAGATCAAGGGCAACGGATTCTTTGTGACCAGGACATTTTCATTCTAGAGCGGGGGATGGACATGAAACGCTTCGCGATGCTGACATTGGTGATACTGGTTGTTTCGTACTTCGGCTGCAGCAGGGAACACAGGGACCTGCCAACGGGTTTCCTTTTCGATGCGCCTCCCGAACCGGCCAATCTGACGGTCAACCCCGGTGCGGAACTGGCGACACTCGAATGGAGCTTTCCCGGGGAGAGTTTCGGTTCGCTCGATCATTTCAACGTCTACTATTATTACGAGATGTTCGACATGATGGAACAGATCGGCACGACGACCGACACGACATTCATTGATTCCTTCCTGGTAGGGAACCTCTATTATTGCTACGAGGTTTCAGCCGTCAACGTCTCCGGACTGGAGGGGTGGCGTACCGGGCCCGTGTGCGTGTTCGTCACAAGCGCCGCCCCGTAGCGTTCAGGGCGCCGGCGCGGGCAGGTCATACCAATAAATGTACCCCTATGGCATGGATCGTGCGTACAGGCTCATAGGGGTATTGCACTATGAAACAGAACGATGACAGAATGAACACTCGAGAACGCAAATCTCTTGGAACGATTGCACTTGAATCGACCGGTCCGAAACGTTACCGCGTCGTACTGGAAGGACTCGGCAGCGATTATGAGACACTTGAATCGTTTATCATCAAGTTTTCCCTGCTCGCAAAGATCGAGACCACAAAGGTGAAAGCCATGGTCAGCAAGCTGCCGGTCACCATATGGACGGGGCAGGGAGATGTGCTGGCGAAAAGGATACTCGGGATCATCCGGGAGGCCGGGGGGCGTGGGGTGATCGTCGAGGAGAAGGAACACCACGTCGAGCACGAGAAAAAGAGTGTTAAAGAGGATCAAAGGGATAAGGCGTGCGCCAAGTGCGGCTTTCCGCTCAAGGAGGACGATGTCTTCTGCAGCTTCTGCATGTCCCCCGTTGGCAAGATGGAGCGCAAGGGGAATGTTTTCAGAAAAAGGGGTAAAACGGGAAAATACAAGGTCCCTCCCTCGAGACTGTTTCTGTATTGCATCATCGTCTTCCTGGCGATCATCATGTCGATAGTTGCAAAATAGACATCCAAAACAACTTAACTTTAAGTATCGTCTAGCAGGTCGCCCTGTGCCGGTCTGTTCTTCATTATTCCGCGGAGCACAGGGAACGAGGAACCCAGGGCTGGGGGTACGTCTACCGTGTTCCCGTCCATCAGCGAGCGTATCTGGAGCGCATTCGCGAGCGCCTGGCCGCGGAAGTGATTGTTCGTGATGATGAAGAGGTTCTTTACCCGTCCCAGGATTTTTCTGGCCCTGTCACGCCACTCCACCAGCTCGTTTTCCCGATACAGGTAATTGTACCGTTCGTCCCTGCCGGCCGACTCGTTGAACCAGTTATTCATGTTCCGGCCGTGAAGGCGAATGTAGCCGAGCCTGTCGTTGGTGACATGATCGGTGGGTGGAATGGAGTTGCCGATGACAGGCTGATCGATGTTGCAGAATGCGAGTCCCACTTCGGACACATGGCGCAGCGCTTCCGGCGAATTCCATGTACCGTGCCGCACCTCGACGGCGGTCGGGACGTCACGGAACATTCCGGCGAGCCGTCCGAGGTAACGTTTCCCTTCCTCGTTGTATCTGAACGACCACGGGAACTGGAGCAGGAACGCGCCAATGCGGTCTTCCCCGGCAAGGGGATCGAAGCTGTGTATGAAGTACTGCACATCGCCGGACTCGCACGCTCTCTCGTGCGTGAATCGCCGCCACGCCTTGATCGTGAACTTGAAACGTGGTTTTCCAGACAGCCGCCTGGCCCAGCTGCTCACGAGGCGTTCGCCGGGCACACGGTAGAACGAGCTGTTGAGCTCGATGCAGTCGAAGTAACCGGCGATCGTCAGCAGCTGATCTATCCTTTTTCCCTCGGGATAGACGGGACCTACCCAGTCCCTGTACGACCAGCCGGCCGGGCCGATATACGCGGTTACCGCGGAATCGTCACATTCACCCATCTTTCTTTCCCTTATCGCTTTTTCGACTGGAATCGTCGCCTGTTCTGGTTTATAACCGTTTTAATGGAGCAATTCGAGAGAAAAAAACGTGAACGTCTTTTACTGTGGCTCATCCTTGTCGCGGCTGCTCTGCTCCGGTTCTATCGGCTCGGCGCGCAATCCTTCTGGACGGACGAGCTGCTTTCGATCGAGGCATGCACGCCGCCGCCGGGATACACCTTCTTTGAAAAGATGCTGTGGGACGTGCACGGTCCGCTCTATTCCCTGATCCTCCATCTCTGGAGCAAGGTTTCCCTTTCCGAATGGTGGCTCAGGATTCCGAGCGCAACCTTCGGCCTGCTCTCCGTCTATCTTGCCTACAGGTGGTTCGTGGCAATACGGAAAAGGAACCTGGCGCTCATTGCCGCCATGCTAATGGCCCTCAGTCCGTTCAATATCTATTACTCCCAGGAACTCCGGTTCTATTCAATGTTGACCTGTGCCGTGTTTATCTCGCTCATCGTGTTTCAACGGTTCATCGAGGAACCGGACGCCCGGACCGGATCGAAGCTGGGCGTGGTGCTAGTGCTCTCGTGCCTGTCACATTTTTCGGCCATGTTCATCTGCGCCGCCTTCCTCGTGTATCTGCTCCTGACGAAGCGTTTCCGCGGCGCACACCTCAAGTTTGGGCTGCTTGCCGCCCTTATAGTAATTGTCGTTGTATCACCCTGGATCTATCGCGAGATATACTTTCTCAGACGGATATCCGTCGTTAAAGTTTCATCCATTCCCGTCGAGGAGCGCTTCAGGGGGGAGCAGACACTGAATGCCTGGGCATATCCCTATACTCTCTATGCCTTCTCGGTGGGATACTCGTTCGGTCCGGACCTGAGAACCCTGCATTTCATTGGGTCGGCGAGGGACCTGCTGGCAATGCACGGAGCCGAACTCCTCCTGGCAATGGTGCTGTTCGGCGGGCTGTTCGTCTCGGGCCTGATACGGGCCGTTCGGGACGGTCCGATCGTACTGCTGCTCTCCATCGCGGTGGTGTCGCTGCTTTTCATTGTTTTCATCACGTTCATGAACATCAAGGTGTTCAACGTACGTTACCTCACGAGTACATTTCCCGTGTTCATGGCTTTACTCGCTTTCGGGTTTCCCGTAAGGGCCGTTCCCAGGGCATTCCTGATCACGGCGGTCTGCGCCGTCATGCTGGTCTCCGACTGGAATTACCACATGGTGCCGCGGTTTGCCAGGGACGATGTGAGAGGGGCCGCGCGGATTGTCGAACGCGAGGAGATAAGGGGCGACCTCATCATCGTACCGGTGGTAAAGAAGTCATTCGAGTTTTACTATGGAGGCGCAAACGAGGTTGTGTCGCTAGGGCCGGGGAATGCCGGAGACGAGAATGCGGAAAGAATGGTTCGCGAGATCAGAGCCGGCTATTCGCGGATCTGGTACGTCCGCTGCCGCCAGTGGGACGCCGACTCCCATGACGTCATTTACAGAGAGCTGTCGGCCGGGAATGATATGTACACGGAATGGGAAATGCCGGGGATCAGGCTGGTCCTCTTTACCGGTTCCCCATGAATATCCGCCAACATTGATTCCGTATAACCAGTTACCTTGATTGCAGTAAGAATAATACATGCTTGCATGTTGTTCGGGAAAAACAGACGAGCATAGTTGATAAATAATGGATATAAATAAATCAAATGGGTTGACGTCTTTCCAAAGTCTGGTATAATGAAATTGCAGGCTGGGTTTCCGCATGGGAGGTTTCCCGTGGGTACTAGAGGCCCGTATTATGGATATCGACACCGGCGAACGGTAATCGCCCAGGTGTTTTTTTATTTTATTACGTCCCCGGACCGGGAGAAGGGAGAAAAATCATGATACGATCAGCGCATCTTCTCGTCGTTCTGGGCGCCATTGTTCTTCTTGGCTGCTCGGGCGTCTCGATGATCGAGAGGGAGAACCTCACGAGACCCGAAGCGAGGGAGGAGTTCGTCGTAAATAATCCCGGAGGATCTTATAACGAGTTTATCAGGAACGGTGAGATCGTGAAGGGAATGGATATCTACGAGGTAATGGCTTCCTGGGGACTGCCGAATGTATATCTCGTTTCCAACTCGGAACCTTTGGAGCACTGGATCTACTACGTACAGAATGAGGATTCGAGGTCGATCCTCATCTATACGCTAACGTTCGATGACGATTGCCTGCATGAATGGGACATTGATCTGAAGCGATTCACGGATACGCGGGTTGTATTCGATTCATCCACGTCGATGGAAACTATCCGGAGATCCATGATCAACCCGTCAAGATCCAAGAAGTGAGGCTGAAAAGGCGCCCTTGCCGGTTTCATGATTCGTGTGGTTGAGGTGATGCTGCGAAAAGGGCGCCTTTTCATTTTCCCGCCGCCTTTTTCAATTTGACTTTAAATTGAACCTTCACTATTCTAAGGGTCGGATTTTCATAGAGATAATTCGGATACGTTCACACGTTTTCGTGATCGAGAAGGAACCTTCAGGGAATGGAACGGGACAAGAAGGATCCAATAGACGAGTTTCTGAATATTTTCATGTCGGATCAGGCAGGTACAGCCATGATGAAAATGAAGTCGGACCTGAAATGGGAACCCCCGGTGGATATCGTCGAAACGGATTCGGAGATCATCGTCATCGTCGAGGTTGCGGGGATGGTGGGTAAGGACATCGATGTCGTCACGGACGGGAAGAATTTAAAAATAAGCGGACTCAGGAAAAACCTGTGCCCGCCGGGGGGCAAGCAGTTTCATGCCGTCGAGATCCAGATCGGCCATTTCGAGCGCGAGATCAAACTTCCGGTTCAGGTCAACCACAAGAAGATTTCCGCTCATTACAGGAACGGGATTCTCGAGATAAGGGTGAAGAAGCTCCACGAACGGGATACGGTCAAGAAGATCCGGATAGACTGAGTTCCGAGCGATATTCACTATTGAAGGGATGATACCGTGCCTGAATCGGGAAAAAACAGGGATATGATAAATAATATACCGGAAGAGCTGGCTGTTATTCCGATAAACGATGGTGTTGTGTTTCCGTTCATGATCGTGCCGCTCATCCTGACCGACGAGAACCTGATCAGGCTGGTCGATGAAGCGCTGGCGGGCAGCAAGATCGTCGGAGTCTTCACGCAACTCGACCATGAACTGTCCAACCCCGGCCCCGAGGATATCTACTGGCTCGGGAGCGCTATGTTCATTCAGAAGATGGCACGGTTCCCCGATGGGCACGTCAGGATCATCGGGCAGGGCCTCGCGCGTATCGAAATAACCGAGGTAACCGACGACATACCCTTCATCAGGACGCGCGTCCGTGTACTGGAGGAAATATCGCATGATGATGACCGCACCAAGGCGTTGATGCGGAACGTCGTAAATGCCTACAACAGGATCGTGGACACCTCGGAGGACTACCCGGACGAAGTGAAGAACATCGTGGCCGGACTCAAGAACTCAGGCCGCCTTGCCGACATGCTCGCGGCGAACCTCGGTATCGAGGTCGCCGAGAGGCAGAAGGCACTCGAGATCCTCGATACGGTAAAGCGCCTGCAGTTCGTCTATGAAAAGATCAACAGCGAGCTTGAGATCGCGAAGATAGGTGAGAAAATCCGCAAGAATGTCCGTACGGAGATGGACAGGGAACAACGCGAGTATTACCTCCGGCAGCAGATCAGGGCCATCCAGAGGGAGCTCGGCGAGGAGGATTCGTCCATCGAACTGGACGAACTGAAAGCGAGGATCGAAAAGACGCCGATGTCCGACAAAGCGATGGAAGCGGCGTTGAAGGAATGGAACCGTATCCGGAAGATGTCGACGAGTTCGGCCGAGTACACCGTCGCGCGGACCTATCTCGAATGGCTCCTCGAGCTGCCGTGGAATGTATCGACGGATGATGTCCTCGATATCAGGAGGGCGGAAAAGATCCTCAACAATGACCATTATGATCTTGAAAAGGTGAAAGAACGTATTCTCGAGTTTCTCTCGGTCAAGAAACTGAAGTCGAGTGCCAAGGGTTCGATACTCTGCTTTGTCGGTCCACCGGGAGTCGGAAAGACGTCTCTCGGCAGAAGCATCGCAAGCGCGCTGGGAAGGAAATTTGTGCGTAACTCTCTCGGCGGCGTGAGGGACGAGGCGGAGATCAGGGGCCATCGGCGGACCTATATTGGAGCACTGCCCGGCAACATCATACAGGGTATCAAGATAGCAGGAAGCAATAACCCCGTGTTCATGCTCGACGAGATCGACAAG
>DAOVFR010000069.1 GCA_030672805.1 Candidatus Krumholzibacteriota bacterium | reverse complement strand
AGGCTCGAACTCGGTGTTTGCGAAAGGGATGCCGCTCATCAGGTTCGACGGGATCTGTTCAGCCTCGATGCTGACCGTGTATACACAGTACGTGTATTCCCATCCGCGCTCGAGTTCCTCGTCGATGTAGCTGTAGCCGAGCTGGTGATCTGCAGTCACTGTGGCGATCTCCAGAAAATCGTTCAGAAGATCCTTTCGCTTGACTATGTAATGCGTGATGTCACTGCCGCAGTCCTCCGATGGGGACTTGTCCCACCGGACCACGAGGGCATGCCCGTCGTCGTCCGGGTAATCATCGACGCCCTTGATCTGGCAGGCGGAGATGGTACCGGAGTAATAAACACCACCAAACTCGTTCGAATCGAGCGACGGGATCGTGTCGTCCACTGCGACTGCGATGTAGTAGTAATAATTACCCGCCTCGGGCGGCAGTCCCGCGACGTTGCCCGTTTCGTTGTCCCGCCAGTCGTAATACTCGGAAGCGTCGGCATTGAACGTTCCGACGAGCATCTTGGACCATGTTCCACCGCCGGCATCCTCACCGCGGTAGACCTCGTACCTGCTAACCGAACCGCCACTCGCCTGGTCATCCGGCGACTTGTGAATCGACACCGTGATTTCATCGATCATGTCGCACGGTGTGTCGAAAGCGTTGACGACAGTCGGCGCAGAGGGACCGTTCGGCACCGCCTGCACGGGACCGGCCGTGTTCGACGGACCCGATTCCTGCGGACGGCAGTCCCATGCCGAGACCACATAATAATAGGATTTGTCGGGGGTGGGACCTCCCACCATCGTGTGTTTATCATCGTCAAAAACGTAGCTCGACTGCAGCTCGGGCAGCACCGATCCGATGCACTCCCACTTCGCGTCGGGTCCGCTTTCTTTCCGGTAAACGGTGTAATTCTTGATATCTTCCTCGCCGAACAGCTCGTCGTACGACCCGTTGAAACTCAGGGTGATGCTGAAACCCTTGTCGTACGGCTTATCGGCCGCCGAGAGCGACGTCGGCGCCGCGGGCGGATCCCCGCAGGCGTGGAGATTTGCGCTGCCCGTGGCGATGTTTCTCGGCCTCACCTTGCTCGTCATCGTCACCGACCGGTACATCCGCTTGAAACCGGACGTGCTGTGAGGGCCGGCGAAGCCCGCTTCCATGACGGGCGATTCGGCCTCGACGGTGATCTCGACCTCGATGATCTTGGAAAGCATGTTGACCGACACGGCGTTCAACGTCGCGATCTCTGACTGGCTGAGCTGTCCATCAGCGTTCGAATCTCCCCAGAGCTCGAGAGCGCCGTCACTGTCAAAGTCGCCGTAGTACTTGAACATCGGCTGCGGGATCTGCCCGTCGGGATAGTTTTCCTTCCCACGGATTCCGTGTGCCACGATGTCCTTCCGGTCACCGTTCTCCTCCCGGTAGAGAGCGTAGTCGTCCGGATTGGCAGACTCGGTGTACTTGTCGCTGTTGCCGACGGAGCCGTTATCATCGCGGTCGAAAGTATAACGTACCGTCTCGGCGTTGTTATTGTACCTCTCGAGCGTTCCGATGTTCTCTCCGGCATTCATGCCGGGATGGTACATCGTCCCGTCGCTCAGCGGCACTTCCTGGTCGATCGTCATGCCCATGACGCCGGAAACGCCGCCCGAGATGTCCGCGTTGAAGATCACCTGGTACGGTGCAGCATCTATGAACACCGGCTGGCTGTTGAAATCGTCGATGTTGAGACCGGCGAGCCTGAGTTCCTTCTCGAGTGTCTCGAGCGCGATGCGGGCGTTCTGCTGAGTGTTGATGTACTGGTTCTGGGAATCCGCCACCTTCTTCTGCGTCGTGAGAACGTTGTACGATATCATGATGAGCAGCGCGCCCACAAATACCGCGATCATCATCTCGACGAGCGTGAACCCATCTGTTTGCCTTGATAATCGTTTCATAACGACAGCTCCATGTTACGGTTTAGAGACTGATGTCCTTGTATCGGCTGATACTGGACCTGAGCTCCACGTTTCGAACGGTTCCCATCTCGTTCCACTCGACGCGAACCGATACCTCTTTCATAACGCTTGTTCCGATAGCGTTCAGTGAATCAACGACCGACACTGCCCTGTTAAACTTTGCATACTCCCCCATTCCACCATTGACGTTCCCGTAATCCTCGTCGGGATAACCGGGTTCGGTGATATTATCGTACCTTGTGGCACTTATGATCTCCTCCATCCTCTGGTGAGCCAGGTTCGTCGCGATAACGGTATGCTTCGATCGGAGATTTGCATGCATCGCCTGGAATGACACGCGGCTCAGGCCCAGCAGCCCGATCGCGAAAATGGTCAATCCCACGAGAACTTCGATGAGGGTCATCCCGTTCGAATCTTTCAGTTTCTTCCATATTTTCCAGTTCATGATCTCCTCCACTCTCGGTCTGCCTAGTTGTACCGGGCGCTGGAAAGCACGACGCTGCCCGTGGAGCGCCGTACGATCATCATCTGAGAGGTTCCCCGTTTCTGTTCACGAAATTCCACGTACGGCATCACCATCACGATACCCTCCTCGTTGGTGCTGCCGTTCGGGTAGAAAGTTACCGTAGGTGGCAAGCCGGAGAATGTGACCGGCTTTGTGATATATTCACCATCCTCGTCTACGGAGCCGGCAACGAGGCCGAACACCTGTCCGCCCGGAAGTTCGTAGGGACCGTATACACGCTCCCCGCTGTCCAGCCTGCCGTTACCGCGGTTCGTCGCGACGAACCCCCCGGCGGCCGGGTTCCCGTTGCCGCCGCCGTCATCATCCAGGATCGTCATCGAGTTGTTCGCAGTGTCGAAGGAAACCACGAAGTTGTTCTTTTCCTGAATGGCGCGGCTCCGCGCCTGCCGCAGCACGCCGAGAACTGTCTGCGCCGCATCCTTTGCCTGGTAGTGACGCAGGAACTGGATGACCGGCGGCGTGCCGATCGCGACCATCAGACCTATGACCGATATAACGATCATCATCTCCGTGAGTGTGAATCCTCTGTTTCGTCTTATCATCATTATTCTGTTCTCCATATCAAGACTCCTGAATATTTCGTTTCCACCGTTGCTATTCGCTAAAGGCGTACCATTCGGCATAATTTTCTCAAATCGGGACATTACAACCGTTTACAGATTATGTCTGTTCCATGGGGTCTTTCGCTTACATATCAAATTGCGAAATCCCGTTGCAAAATAGATGCCGAATTTTTAGTTATTTTATTGTAATTAAAGGAGTTATCCGGGTCTATCAGACACGCTGGGAAGCGATGGGAAATGCTCGCGTGTGAAACGTAACGACGGGAAATCATGGGGGAAGAAAAAAATAACCCGGCCGCGGCCGGGTTCAAGAGAAACGGTTGTTACTTCCCGCTTTCCGGCTAACGTTCCAGACCGGGAAGATCGGCCGATAACCGCTCCCTGGACAGCATTATCTGCCAGTTCCTGTCGACCTCTTCCTCGATCGAGTCGATCTCCTTGTCGGTGAGATGCCTGAACCTGCCCTGTGGCTTCATGTAGTCCGCGACCGGCGTCTGTTCGAAATCCTTCCACACCTTCCACGTACTTCCGTTGTCCGTTACCTCGATGAGGGGAAAGACCCTGGAAGTGACCGCAAGGCGCGCCATTGCCACGGAGAGCTCGGGCGCGAGCTTCCATCCCGTCGGGCACGGCGCCAGGACGTGCATGAACCGCGTGCCCTTGATCTCGCGAGCACGCCGGAACTTCTCGATAAGATCCTGGGGATATGCCACCGAGGCCGTCGCGATGTAGGGGATCGAATGTGCCGCCATGATATCGATGATCTTCTTCTTGGGACGCTTCTTGTAGTGGGCGACCGGTGTCGTCGTGGTCCAGGCGCCGACCGGCGTCGCGGAACTCCGCTGGATACCGGTGTTCATGTAGGCCTCGTTGTCATAGCAACAGTACATAATGTCTTCGTTTCGCTCCGCGGCGCCGGAGAGCGCCTGGATGCCGATATCGAATGTTCCGCCGTCACCGGCCCAGGCCATTACGACCGTCTCCGTGTCACCGCGCATCTCGAGGCCCGCCTTGAGCCCCGACGCCGTGGAGGCCGCCGCCTCGAAGAGCGTATGACAGATAGGCACCTTGAGAGATGTGTGCGGGAACGGGCCGTCGATGACCGACCAGCAGCAGGCCGGGATGACCAGTGCCGTTTTCGGCCCCATCGCTTTCAGCGCGAAACGCATCGCCTGTGTGGCGCCGCATCCCTGGCAGGCGAGGTGCCCTGAAGTCATCAATTCTTCCGTCGGGATCTTCGCCGGTCTCATACTTTCACCCCAATCCAGTTGATATCACGCTCCTGCTTCTCGTCGCTGACCGCCCTGTCCGCGATCTCCCGGATCACCTTCGGGGTCACGTCACGCCCACCAAGACCGGTGATATACCCGAAGATCGGCACATCGGTCCTGCCGTACAGCGCGCTCTTGATCTCCTGGAAGAAGATGCCGTGGTGTCCGAACGAGATGTTGCGATCGATTACCGCCACCTTCTTCGCCTTCGACAGCACCTCGTACACTTCCTCGACCGGGAAGGGGCGGAAAAGCCGGATCTTGAGCGATCCGATCTTGATCCCCTCGTCCCGCATCTCGTCGATCACGGCACGCGTCGTCGACGCGACAGTTCCCGAGGTTACAAGAATGACATCGGCGCCGTCGCACCGGTACGGATGCACGACACCGTATCCGCGTCCGAAATGCTCCTTGAACTCGATGTCTACATCCTTCACGACGTCACGTGCCTCCTCCATCGCCTTCTGGATCATGTAACGGAGCTCGAAGTACTCGCTGGGCGAGCCGAGGTTGCCGAACGAGTGTGGATCGTCGACGTCGATCTTTGTCTCGGCCACGTATGGCGGAAGGAATTTTCTCACATCCTTCGCTTCAAGGATATCCACGATCTCGAACGTGTGCGACAGAAAGAATGCATCGAGCACCAGCATTACGGGCAGCTTCACCGTTTCGGCGATCTTGAAGGCCTGAACGATCGTGTCCTGCGTTTCCTGATTGCTCTCGCAGTAGATCTGGAGCCACCCGACGTCACGCTGTGACAGGGAATCGTTTTGATCGGTCCATATGCTCCACGGGGGACCAACCGCCCTGTTGATGTTTGCCAGCACGATGGGCAGCCGAGCGCCGACGGCCCAGTGGAGCACCTCGTGCATGAGGAGCAAACCCTGGGCGGAGGTTGCGGTGAAGGCTCGAACGCCCGCGGCCGAGGCTCCCACGCATGCAGTCATGGCGCTGTGTTCCGATTCGACCTTTATGAATTTCGCATCGATCTCGCCGCTGGCGCACATCTCCGAGAGAAGTTCCACTACCTGTGTCTGGGGGGTGATCGGATACGCGGAGAGCACCTTGACATCGCATGCCCTGACACCGTAGCTCACCGCGTGATTCCCCATGATGACCTTTCTCATTTTCCCTCCTCCCGCGTCGAAATGCAGCCCCGGGGACACTCGACGACGCACACGAGGCAGCCCTTGCAGAAATCGTAATTAACTTCGTATGAATCCTCGAGGCGGACGATCGCCACATCGGGACAGTACATCCAGCAGTTGTCGCAGAAGTTGCAGACCCCGCAGGAGAAACAGCGGTCCGCCTCCGCTTCGAGCTGCTCCGGCAGGAAACCGCTGTTGATCTCCAAGTATCCCTTCAGGGCCTCCTCGACCGGGATTCTCGGCACGAGCGTCCTCTTCGTCTGGTGGAAGTACGCCGTATTGATTTCCTCGATTCCGACCGTTTTCGGTTCTTCCACGGCCGGCTCATCGGCGCTTGTGAAGATCCTATCTAATTTCCCGGCGGCTTTCCTGCCAGCGGCGACAGCATCGACGACGCTCGCGGCGCCGGTCACGACGTCACCGCCGGCGAATATCCTTGCGCTGCTTGTCTCGCCCGCTTCTCCCGTTGTCTTTATCATGTTCCATTCGCATTCGACCTTTTTCTCGATGCCGGTCAGATCCGCCTGCTCTCCGATAGCGGTAAAGAGCGTGTCCACTTCCAGCTCGAAGGTCCTGCCCTCGACGGGAACGGGACGACGTCTTCCAGACTCATCCGGCTCACCGAGCTCCATCTCCTGGAACACGACCTTCGCAAGTTTACCGCCGCTGCGCACCACTTCCTTCGGTGCCGCGAGAAAGTGAAAGTGAACGCCCTCTTTTTCCGCTTCCTCGATTTCGTCCTTGATCGCAGGCATCTCGTTCATCGTACGGCGGTAGACCACGGTGACATCGCTTCCCGTCCGGCGGGCGCATCGCGCGACATCCATTGCCGTGTTACCGCCGCCCACGACGACCGCTCGTTTTCCGGGAGAAACGGTCTCGCCGCTGTTGACTTTTTTAAGGAACTCGAGACCGGGCTCGATACCCTTACCTTTTTCTCCTTCGATCCCGAGCGACCTGCTCTTCATCAGCCCCAGCCCGAGGAAGATGGCGTCGTATTCCTTTTCCAGCTCATCAAGGCCGATATCCCTGCCTACGGTCGTTTCCGCCCTTACAGTTATGGGGCCCGATCCGAGTATCTGGCTGATGACGCGATCGACAACGTCGTTTGGCAATCTGTATTCGGGAATGCCCCACCGCAGGATCCCTCCGAGGGCCTTTTCCGATTCGAACATGGCAACCTGGTACCCCATCCGTGCAAGATAGAAGGCACAGGATAGACCGGCGGGCCCACTGCCGACCACGGCGACCTTCTCCTTCTTCGATGCGTCCACCTTTTTCATCCAGTCCCTGTTCTCGAGGCCCATATCACCGAGGGAACGCTCGATTGCGGGGATGTTTATCGCCTGGTCGAAATCCTTGCGCGTGCATTTATCCATGCACGGGTGGAAACAGACACGCCCCGTGACTGCCGGCATCGGGTTGTTCTCGATGATCGCCCCCCACGCCTCTTCGTACCTCTTCTCGGTAACGAGGAAGATGTATCGCTGGATATCCTCCATCGCGGGACACCCGAGCCTGCAGGGCGACATCTTGAAATCGTAATACGGCCTGATGTTGCGCCATGATCCGGTGAGGTTCCAGGTCATATCCGCTATCGACATGGCGTTGATCGGCATCTCTTTGTAGCTCTTGAAAGTGATCTTCTCGCCCATGTACCCTCCAGCATGCATCTGCGCCGATGGATCCGCGTACACCTGATCCAGCCTCGCCCGTAACGGGAGGCGAGGTTATTCGATCGTTATGACACTATTGTAGGCTTCCTCCGTTGCCTTCCTGTTATTCTCCTTCTTTGCGGGCACAAATTCTCCTATCGCGGTGAGCACCGCATCCAGGCTGACGAGCTTCGTTGCACCGGCGAACGCGCCCAGGATCGCCGTGTTCACGATCGGTGTGGCTCGCGAACCGAGGCCGTACTTGATCGCAATGGTATTCGCATCTATGGCCGCGACCTTGAACTTCCTCGTCAGCTCGCTCTCCTCCATCGAACGGTTCGTGTTGATGATGATCCAGCCGCCCTCCTTCAAACCCGACGTGACATTGACCGTTTCGATCAGGATAGGATCAAGCACTATCAGGTGGTCAGGCTCGTATATCTGGCACCGTTCCCTGATCTCGCTGTCGGAAATCCGCGTGAACGACATGACGGGAGCCCCTCGGCGCTCGACGCCGAACGCCGGAAAGGCCTGAACGAACTTGTCTTCCCGGAAAAACGCATCGGCAAGGATCTCGGAGGCTATAACAGCTCCCTGCCCGCCTCTTCCGTGGGTTCTGATCTCAATCATGCACTATTCCCTCATCTGGATTGTTCTGTAAATACGGCGGTGTCCCGGTCACTTTGCTACGAAAGGCTTCGTCTAAACCGTCCGATGCCGAGCGTACTCCCTCGTGCCTGGAGGGTCAAGCCCCTTTTGTTATCTCTTATAATTTACTCTTTAACTGTATCAAATTCAACAGATATATCTGAAAAAATGATAAATACGCCCAGGAGGACTCGAACCCCCAACCTTCTGGTCCGTAGCCAGACGCTCTATCCAATTGAGCTATGGGCGCATACGCTGTTCTAGAACCCGTCAATCCGCTGCTGCGGCACGTGGGCGCTCTGTGCCTCCCGCCGTTCCGGTTCACGCGGCGGCGGCTGTGCACCGTGGGACATAAGGGTCAGTTCGACCCCTCCCGCGATCGATGCAATCAGGTTGTAGAGCAGTATCCCGATAACGGCCCAGATCGTCCCGAAGATGGCGTACGTGAACGCGATCACCGGGATCATGATGAATCCAAATCCTCTCAAGACGGCAAGGTCCTCGTTGAACGGCGACCCGCCCAGGCCGCCGGCGAGGAAACCGAGGCCGGAGAAAATGATGCTGTACAAGATCCCGATCAGTATTCCCAGGATCAGGAAGACGATGAAGACGACCCGGATGACCGGCCAGACGGGGACCTTCTTGATCTCGAATACACCTTCCATAGCATCCTCCCGGAGTGTTCCATCAGTGGTTTGAGCCCGTTATATCCCTCATTCAGTGACCGGTCAACGGAAAATTACCACGTTCGCTGAATAACAATGGCGGAGAGGGAGGGATTCGAACCCTCGGTAGAGTATAACCCCTACAACCGCTTAGCAGGCGGATGCCTTCAGCCGCTCGGCCACCTCTCCGCTCATCATACGTTTCATCTGGCGGAGGGCGAGGGACTCGAACCCCCAAGGGCTTGCGCCCGGCGGATTTCAAATCCGCTGCCTTACCAATTAGGACTAGCCCTCCAGAGAAAAAATCATCCCCTCACGTTTCAAGAGGATCACCGCTTGAGTATAAAAACTGCACACGTAACTGTCAATTAAAAGAGAACCCGGGTGCAGGCCTTGACTGGACCAGGAATTTACCGGCCCGGCGGCGCAGAGACTCCAGCGGTACCTGGCGCTCAGGGGGCCGGACCCTCCAGCTCCCACCGCTTCAATGTCCTGCGGTTCCTGATACGCTTGAGGACATAGGCCAGGATGAAGAGGAGCCCGATCGGCAGCCAGTACGGGGCCGAGTGGATCAGCCTGCCCGCCGTCCGGTATCGTTTGATTATAACTGCATGAAGCCGCTCGGAGAAATCCTCCGGCGGATGGCCGAACGTCATCCTGAACGCGTCATCAAAGCTGCCCAGCTCCCTGATGAATGATGTGAAGGTGATGAGCTCGCCGGGGCGCTCGCGTAAAAGCTCCTCGACGGCGATGAAGCTTACCCTGTAGGCCAGTGACGCCTTTTCCGCGGAGAGCGGAAAAGGTTCCTCGAGATCCTCGAGCATCGGCACCCGTCCATTCGCTACGGATGTCACGAGGTTCCACTGGTCCGTGAAGGTCCACTCGTGTGACTGGACCATGGCGAGTCCCTCGACAAACCACGTCGGGCACCTGACGCCGCCAACCCTCTGCTCGAGGAGCAGGTGTGAAAGCTCGTGCCGGATCACGACCTCGAGCGGCCGCGGCGCGCGGAGGACTGCAGCCGCGTCGATCACCATTTTCCGCGCCGCCGGGACACTGTACGCGGAACCCCACTCGGGTACGATCCCCCGGTGGAGTTTGCGGAACGCACCCTCATCGGGAGCAAGATAGACATCTATCGGCTGGATGGTCTCGAGCCCGATATCGCCCGCGACATCGGGAACCGAGGCAGCAAGGATATTCTCCACCTTTTCGGCCATCGCTTCGAGACGGACCGGGTAGTGTATTGTGAAACCGTACACGGAAAAGGTGCGAGTTACATAGCCGTCCGGTGCGGCATCCGTGGTTCCCGAAAGGAGACCGGCCGCCGATGCGAGCGCGCAGAGAAGCAGGATATGACACGCGCGCTTCACCGGCTATTTTCCTCCACCGCGTGATCGATGATCCCCCCGCCCACGACGAGGCCGTCACGGTAGAGAACGAGGGAC
>DAOVFR010000105.1 GCA_030672805.1 Candidatus Krumholzibacteriota bacterium | reverse complement strand
GGCTCCGGAAACGGTGGGGGAAACAGGTTGTCGAGGGACTGGCACGAACGGTTTCCGGCGATGACCCGCTCGGGAGACGGTGCATCAGTGCGGGTGTGATTCTGCTCGAGGAAGCAGGGGACCCCGATGGTGCGATGGGCCTGTTCGACAGGGCCCTCTCGACGGAGATCGAAGGCCCGGAACGGGCGGAAGCACTTTTCTACTCGGGCAGGGCCCGCATCGCAAGGCACCGGCGCGCGGCAGCGCGTGGCGGCAGCATCCGGGGGGAGCGCACAAAGGCCCTGAATACCTGGGTAAAGGTTATACGTGACTACTCCGGCAGCGAATGGGGCGGGAAGGCGTACCGGGCGTATCTCGACGAGAAGTTTGCCGACTGGAAACCGGCCGAGAGTGTATCGAAGATAGACGTGTTTCTCGCCACGTACGGTACGGGGTCCGGCCGGTGGTGGGCACTTGGCAGAAAGGTCGAATTTCTCTACAGGCTTTCTCAGGATGGTGAGGCCTGGGCAGCGGACAGCGCAATAACCGTTAGTAATGAGGTTCTCGCGAGCGGCGCATCCACGGCTGACAAGAGAGAGGTGGCACTGAAGCTTGGTTACCTGAGGCGTTCGATTGGTGACACGGAAGGCGCCATCGAGGCGTTCGCCGGGTTCGTGTCGCGGTACGGGGACGACCCGCGTTCGGCGCCCTTGCTCTACGATCTCGGAGAGACTCGCCTTGTGATGAAAAATTACGCCTCCGCGCATGATGCATTCGCCCGCTGTCTCGCTTACAGGCCGGGCCGTTCACTCACCGCGAAGTGCATCCTCGGAAAAGGCGACTGCCTGTACTACATGCGGCGGTTCGGTGAGGCGGCCGGAGCGTACAAGGCGTACATAGCCCGTTTCCCGGATAGCGATTTCGCCGACGAGGCGTTATACAGGAAAGCGCTCGCGCTCGAGATGTCCGGACAGTACGACGACGTAGATAAGATCCTTAACCGCCTGTTCGTAAAGAGGGAACTGCCGCAGCGTCTCAGGACGAGGGTCCTCCGGAAGCTGGGCGGAAGGCTGCTCGCGCGTGGCGAGAATGGTGAGGCGCTTCCGGTGCTGAAAGAGCTGATAGAGATGGACCGTTCGTCGAAGAACCATGAACTCGTCGCGAAGGCGATGTTCGGGACCGGTGACTACAAGGGAGCCGAGAAGCATTATACGCATGCCCTGAGATTGCAGGACGCCGACACGAGCGGTGTCCTTGCCGGGCGGGCGAAGGCCAGGTTCCGTTTGAGTGATTCCGTGAAGGGCGCGCAGGACCTTGCGCGTCTCGAGAATTATGATCCCGCTTCGCACGATATTCCCGGCGTCTATCTCGAGTGGGGAATCGCCGAGGTCGAGAACGGTCGATGCGGCGGGGCCGGTTTGGCTCTCGACAGCCTGAGGACCCGTTACCCCGGGACCGAGGAATCGGCGAGAGCGCTGTACTACCTGGCCCTGTGTGACATGAAGCGGAGAGGTTACGAGACCGCGATAGACAAGCTCAACACGATGCTTCGCGAGTCGCCGCACACGGAGATGGCTGGACACGTCTATTTCAAGCTTGCCTCGGCGCATTTCGGCGCGGGCAACCTGAACCTTGCGGCTGGCAACTATGCGCTGGCGGCGGAGTCGCTCCACGAGAGGGACCTTGCATTCAGTGCGCGAAAGAATCTCGCCCTCGTGTACCAGGAACTGGAGGAATGGGAGAGGGCCGGCTCGGCCTGGAAGCGTATGATCGACGAGTATCCCGGAGATGAGGGGATCGTAGAGATATTCTTCAACCTTGGATTCTGTTACACGCAGGCCGGAAACCACCAGATGGCATACGAGGTGTACAGCAGGATCCCAACGGTGGCCGTGAGCGGGGAGCAGCAGGGCCGTGCGCACTACTGGTCGGGAATTGCGCTTAAGAACCTGGGAAGGTACGATGAGGCGATCCGCCAGTTCCTGAGGGTTCCCTACCTCAAGACCGGAGGGATGTGGGGCGTGACGGCGAAGCTCGAGGCGGCGGCCTGTTACCAGAGACTCGGTGCGCTTGACGAGGCCGAGACGATACTGAGGAGTATCGTTGCTTCGCACGGCGAGCGCTCCGACTGGGGAAAACTCGCCGGGAAGGCTCTCGAATCGATCCGGAAGGCGCGCGGAGAGCAAGAACAGAACAGGGACGGTTCCGGCAGCCGCGGCGGTTCGGATGACACGTCGCGCGGCGGCGCCGGTTCCGGCGGGAAGGTGAACAGGGATGGCTCGTGAATACCTCGTTGTCAAAGGGGCACGGGAGCACAACCTCAAGAACATCACCGTACGTATACCGCGGAACAGGTTCGTGGTGATCACCGGCCTGAGCGGATCGGGCAAGTCGTCGCTTGCGTTCGATACGATCTACGCCGAGGGACAGCGGCGGTACGTGGAATCGCTCTCGAGCTACGCCCGCCAGTTTCTCGAGCAGATGGAAAAACCGGACGTCGACAGCATCGAGGGCCTTTCTCCCTCGATCTCGATTGACCAGAAAACTACGTCACGGAATCCGCGCTCGACCGTCGGCACGATCACCGAGATCTACGATTACATGAGGGTCCTGTTTGCCCGTATCGGGGTGCCGCACTGCCCCGGCTGCGGCAGGCGTATATCACGCCAGACGATTGCGCAGGTCGTCGATCAGCTCGGATGTGTCGGAGAGGGAACCAGGCTCGTCATCATGGCGCCGGTCGTCCGTAGCCGCAAGGGGCAGCACCGCGCGCTTCTCGAACGGCTCGGCCGCGATGGTTTCACGAGGGTCCGCGTCGACGGCGGGATGCGGGAACTTTCCGAACGGATCGAGCTGGACCGGAACGTCAAACACTCGATCGAGGTCGTGGTTGACCGTCTGAAGGTCAAGGCCGGCGTCGAGAGGCGCCTTGCCGATTCGGTAGAGGTCGCCGCGAAGGTCGGAGGCGGCGTCATTACCGTAAGACAGGGAAGCGAGGAGTCCCTCTACAGTCTCGAGTACGCCTGCCCGTACTGCGGTAAGAGTCTCGGTGAGGTGAGCCCCCGGATATTCTCGTTCAATTCCCCGTACGGTGCGTGCCCCGACTGCCACGGCCTGGGGACGAGGTTCGATTTCGCCGAGGAGCTAATTGTCACCAATCCCGGGGCAAGTATCACCGACGGCGCCATCGTGCCTATCGGCCAGCTTAAACCGGGCTGGTTCCGGTACCGTCTCGATGCGCTCGCCGAGCTGTACCGCTTCGATCTCGACAGACCGTTCGGAAAACTTCCCGGTAAGATCAGGAAAGCGGTGCTCCACGGTTCCGGCGACCGGATTACGGTCAAGTACGATTTCGAAAGGGGCAGGGGAGAGTATTTCACAACGTGGGAAGGTATCATCCCCAATCTGCGGAGACGTTACCGCCAGACCAAATCGGATGCGATCAGGCGCTGGATCGAATCGTTCATGACGATCAGTCCCTGCGCATCGTGCCGGGGAAGCAGGCTCCGCCCGGAAAGCCTCGCCGTGACGCTCGATGGAAAGACAATTGCCGACGTTGCGTCACTCACGATAGAGCGGGCGAGGGATTGCTTCCAGGGCCTGGAGCTTTCGGGAAACAGCGCGATTATCGGCAAACCGCTTATCAGGGAAATTGAGTCCCGTCTCACGTTCCTCGGCAACGTCGGACTGGACTATCTCACGCTGGACCGCTCGGCGGGGACGCTCGCGGGAGGTGAGGCGCAGCGCATCAGGCTCGCCACACAGATCGGTTCGAAGCTCGTCGGCGTGCTCTACATCCTCGACGAGCCCTCGATCGGTCTTCACCAGCGTGACAACGCACGCCTGATCGCGACGCTGAAGACGCTGCGTGACGCGGGAAACACGGTCATCGTGATCGAGCACGACCGGGAGACGATTATCTCGGCCGATTACGTGATCGACCTCGGGCCGGGAGCGGGCGAGAACGGCGGCGAGGTGGTGGCCGGGGGAACCCCCCGGGACATCATGATGACACGAGGCAGCCTCACGGGACGGTACCTCAAGCAGGAGCAGTTCTTCGACCTCAAGAGAGGCGACGGCCGGGGAAGCGGGCGCTCGCTGATCCTGCGGGGGGCGCGGGCGAACAATCTCAAGAGGATCGATGTAGAGTTTCCTCTCGGGAAGCTGATATGCGTGACCGGTGTTTCCGGTTCGGGCAAGAGCACGCTTGTCAGCGATATTCTGTACCGGGCGCTTCACCGTCATTTCTACCGGAGCTCCAAGCTGCCCGGTCCCCACGATCGTATAGATGGTCTCGGAAGTGTCGACAAGGTGGTCAACATCGATCAGTCGCCGATCGGGAGGACGCCCCGTTCGAACCCCGCGACATATACCGGTCTCTTCGGACCGATACGGGATCTCTTTGCGAAGCTTCCATCGTCGAAGGTGAGGGGATACCGGCCGGGCAGGTTCAGTTTCAACGTCAAGGGTGGACGGTGCGAGGTGTGCCGGGGAGGGGGGATGATCAAGGTCGAGATGCACTTCCTGCCGGACGTGTATGTGCACTGCCAGGAATGTAAGGCCAGGCGGTACAACCGCGAAACGCTCGAGATAATGTTCAAGAACCGGAACATCGCCGAGGTCCTCGATATGACCGTCGTGGAAGCTTTACAGTTTTTCGAGCGCATCCCGGTGGTTCAGAGAAAACTCAAGGTCCTCAATGACGTCGGGCTCGGCTATATCCGTCTCGGCCAGCCCGCTCCGACGCTGTCGGGGGGAGAGGCTCAGCGCGTGAAGCTGGCATCGGAGCTCTCCAAGATCGGTACCGGCAATACGATCTACATGCTCGACGAGCCGAGCACGGGGCTGCACTTCGAGGACGTGAAGCTCCTCATGGCCGTTCTGGGCAAGCTCGTCGACAGGGGAAACACGGTGCTGGTCATCGAGCACAACCCCGATATCATACGGCACGCGGACCATATCATCGACCTCGGCCCGGAAGGCGGCGACAACGGCGGTGAGGTCGTGTTCGCCGGCCCGCCCTGTAATATTATCCGCTGTGAGCGATCCCATACGGGCCGGATGCTGAAGAAGTTCATGCGTGCGGCGGGCGCCCGCTCCGGTCGCACGGGGAAAAAGAGAGATAAATAGATGTTGACCAAAAGGCGTCTTTGGGGTTAATCAAAGGGGTTGTTGATGGAATCAAAAAAGACACCGATATACGAATCCCACGTCGCTCTCGGCGGCAGGATCGTCGAGTTCGCCGGCTACCTCATGCCCGTCTCGTTCGATGGGATCATCGCCGAGCACGGGAAGGTACGCACGCAGGTCGGCCTCTTCGATGTGAGCCACATGGGCGAGATCGAGATAACGGGCCCGGACGCGCGTGCGTTCACGGATTACTTCGTATCGAACAATGTTGGCAAACTCGCTCCGGGACAGATCTGTTACACGGTGGCGTGCAACGAAAAGGGCAAGGTGCTTGACGACCTGCTGGTCTACAAGTTCTCCGACGAGAGGATCATGCTCGTCGTGAACGCGGTCAACACAAACAAGATATTGGAACATGTCCGGCACGTGAAGAGGGGTGATATAGAGATCCGGAACCGCACCGGCCAGATCGGGCAGATCGCGGTGCAGGGTCCAAACTCCCTCGAGCTGCTCGGGGCGATAGATCTGTGCGCACCCGTCAGGGACCGCATCGGGGAATTGAGGTACTACCGCTTTCTTACGATCGATTATGGCGGGAGCGAGGTCATACTCTCGCGGACGGGTTACACGGGGGAGCGCGGATACGAGATCTACCTCCCGGCCGGTGATGCGCCCGGAGTATGGAAGGAACTCCTCGAAGCGGGAAGGGATCTCGGGGTTGCGCCGATCGGTCTCGGTGCGCGCGACACGCTGCGTTTCGAGGCGGGTTACTGCCTCTACGGACATGAACTGGATGAAGCGACCTCGCCGCTAGAGGCGGGGCTCTCGTGGGTTGTGAAGTTCAAGAAGGATGATTATATCGGCAGGAGTGTTCTCGCGGCGGAGAAAGAGAGCGGCCCGTCGCGCCGCCTTATCGGCCTCGAGTTGAAGGGCCGCGGGATCGCGCGGCAGGGTTACACCGTTCTTGAGGACGGAGCCGGGATCGGCCGGGTGACTTCCGGGACGTTTGCCCCGACACTCGGGAAAAGCCTCGCGATGGCGCTTGTATCGAGCGCTGCCTCGCCGGAGGAAGGGGACCTCGCCGTCGAGATCCGTGGAAAGAAAGTACCGGCGGGAGTCGTCCCGTTACCGTTTTATGCAAGTCGTTCAAGCGATTGATGTGCACCTGGAAAGGAAGGTGAAGAATGGTTCCAGAGGAATGCCTGTACACGAAGGAACACGAATGGGTGTTCATCGATGAGGACGGCGTTGCCGTCATCGGAATCAGCGAATACGCTGTCGGCGAACTCGGCGATATCGTCTACATCGAGCTCCCCGAGGTCGGCACGCAGGTTAAACAGATGGATCCGATCGGGACGATCGAGGCCGTCAAAACGGTTGCAGACCTGTTCTCCCCCCTGAGCGGGGAGATTGTAGAGATCAACGACGAGGCGGTGGGTGCGCCCGAGATAATCAACAAGGATCCTTACGAGGCCGGCTGGTTCATGAAGATCAAGATTGTCGATAAGGGGGAACTCGACGTCCTGTTCAGCCACGACGAGTACCAGGAGTTTCTCGGTGAGCAGGAGAGCGAGAACGAGGACGAGAGCAGCGAAGAGGAAGAGGATCAATAGATGAGTTACGTGCAGAATACGGATGCGGACCGCAGCGAGATGCTCGAGCGCATCGGCGTGTCGTCCTTCGAGGAACTGCTCGAACCGATTGATCCACGGCTCCGGCTGAAGGGGAAACTCGACCTCGGACCGCCGATGAGCGAACCGGAAGTTTCCGCTCTGATCGGCTCCCTCGCGGGCAAGAACAGGCCGGCGACTCGGTTGTCGAGCTTTCTCGGCGGCGGCATCTATGACCGTTACATCCCCGCCGTCGTCGGATACGTCCTGTCCCGGAGCGAGTTCTACACGTCCTATACGCCCTACCAGGCCGAGGTGAGCCAGGGCACGCTCCAGGCGATCTACGAATACCAGAGCCTGGTATGCAGGCTTACCGGCATGGATGCGGCAAACGCGTCGATGTACGACGGCTCGACGGCGCTGGCGGAGGCGGTGCTCATGTCGTGCGGGATCAAGAGGAAGCATAAGGTGTTGATCCCACGCGCCATTTCGCCTGCGACGAAAAAGGTGCTCGCCAGCTATACCGCCGGCAGGGGCATCCTTGTGGAAGAGGTGCCGTTCTCCAAAACCGGCATGATGGACATGGAAAAGCTGGAGATGCTGTGCGGTGACGAGACCGCCGTGGTTATCGTCGCACAGCCGAATTACCTCGGGCTTATCGAACAGGCCGTCGAGATATCGAAGCTGGCCCACGATCGCGGCGCGCTCCTGATCGCATTGGTCGATCCCGTATCGCTCGCCGTTCTTCATCCCCCGGCTCACTATGACGCCGATATCGCGGTGGGAGAGGGGCAGTCGATGGGGATTCCGCAGAGCTGCGGCGGGCCCCTGCTCGGATTCATGGCGACAAAGAAGGCATATATCAGAAAGTGTCCCGGCCGCCTGGTCAGTGCGACGACCGATGCGGCGGGCGAGCGGGGGTATGTTATGACCCTGCAGACGCGCGAGCAGCATATCCGCCGGGAGAAGGCGACGTCGAACATCTGTACGAACGAGGGGCTCTGCTCGCTGGCTGCTGCCGTTTACCTGACGTCCCTCGGCGAGAGCGGTTTGCGGGATGTGGCTATACAGAGCATGTCGAAGAGCCGCACGCTGTACGAGATGCTTGGGAATCTTCCGGGCTGCGAGCTGCCGTTCGGCACGGGTTTCTTTCAGGAGTTCGTGGTCGATGTGAAGGCGCCGCCCGGAGCGTTTCGCGACGAGGCGCGAAAGGAAGGGATCATTCCCGGCATTCCACTGGCCGGCGACTTTTCCGAATTCGGGCAGGGAGCGCTGCTGGTCGCGGTCA
>DAOVFR010000191.1 GCA_030672805.1 Candidatus Krumholzibacteriota bacterium | reverse complement strand
GCCAGCGGCAGCATGGCGATAAGCGGTTTCTCGAAGGTCCGAAACGCGAAATCCATCGAGATAAACGTGATCGCGATACCTGCGAGTGTCGAAAGCAGTGCAGCCCTCGGAGTGATACGCCTGAGGATATCGACGATGAATGCGCCTCCGAACTCGATCACGCCGCTGAAGAAACAGGCCAGTAGTCCCACCTTCCAGGCCATCTCGTAACTGCCCGTCTCGCGGTAAACGGGAGCCATGATAAAGATGAGATAGGCGAAGAGACTGACCGTGTTGATCCCGTACGGAAGCGCCGTGACGTCATGCCGCTTCTCCCGGATAGCAAGCTTCCTCGCCTGCCACGCATAGAACAGGTTTCCAATAACCAGAGAGAGTGCAGCCCCGGGCAGGATCCTCGTGAACACGAAACCCGCCGGGATACCGGCGAGAACGGGACAGAGCGCCGCGATCAACAGGAACTGGATCAGGTTGTCGATCGCAAGACCGAAGAAGCCGTCGATATCACGCTTGACGATCCATGGATACTTGAAACTTGCTTCCACCGTCCATCCTCCTTTTGACCCGGTCAGAGTGCCCGGTTTCCGCCGGACCGGGAATATCCGCATGAACGCAGTGAAATGTTTTCTTTATTCTCCCTTTCTCCGTCAGACATAAAAAGAGTATCAGAAGACGATCCACTTTTCCAGAATGAATAAATAGGTTTACGCGCGGCGGCGCTGCCTGCTATACAATTGAAAAACCGATGATACGGACTTCGATACGGTTGCTCGAAAGGGGAGGCGATGAAACTTTACCCGGCCATCAAGAAACCGGCGCCATTTCTGCTTTTCATACTGGTACCGTTAATCGTGTTCTCGTGCGACGATGATCCCTCGAACACTGACGACTCCGCGAAACTCAATATCTCGATCGTTTCCGGCAACAACCAGACGGATCGCTCCGGTTCGGCGCTGGATGAGCCGCTGACCGTTCAAGTGACGAATATCATCGGTGCAACGATACCCGGAGTCACGGTGCAGTTCGACGCCGATGTCCAGGACGCCGTTGTTTCACCCGGAGAGAGCGTCACCGATAACTACGGACTCACTTCATGCACTCTACGGCTGGGATCTCAGGAAGGTGAATACCGCTTGATAGCGTCGATCGCGGACGACAGTGTGGCGTTTACCGCTACCGCCGTTCCCGTGGGATGCAACGAGGAGAACCCGGCAAGGGTATGCGAGTGGCCCGCGGGACACATCTTCGTCACGACGACGAGCTCGTCACTGCTGAACGGAAGCGTATCGGTGCTGCTGGACGTCGATCCCGAGACGGACAATATCGACAGGGTCCTTGGCACCAACGAGCGGATCATCGACCTCGCGTTCTCCTCGCGCGGAGAGCTGTTCGTCGCAACCGACCAGAAGATCTTCAAGGTAGACCCTGACACAAAAACCCTCGTCGAATTCGGAACCTATCCCGAAGAGCGCGAGGTGGAGCTCGAACCGAATGAAGGCGGGATCATGGCCGGCCTGTCGGTGAACAACATCTTCTCCGTCGAATGCGCACCGGACATTATCAACGATCTCATGACCATCGCATCGACATTCTACGTGAAGTGGGAAAACCTGGCCGTCGATCCCGTCACACGGGACCTCTACCTCATCGGTGGGCAGAGTAATTACTACACGGTTTATGCGGTCACCTGGGACGGCAGGTCATCGATTCCGGGTTCACTGGCCGGCCACGCCCATGCCGGCATCGCGAACGTCAACGCAACACCAACGGGTATGTGCGCCGATTCGACGGGAACGGTCTACATCATACTCGACAGTACGGATGAAACAAGAAAGATCGTCTCGGTCGCGCCGGGTGGAACTGTAAGCGATCTTTACAGCTTCTTCCCCGGGATGAACACCCAGGCCGCGGGACGCTGGGGAGACATCACCTGCCTCGACGGCAATCTCTTCATGATCGACAAGCGCAACGACAGGCTGGTCGTCATATCGAAAAACGGCACCTGGGTGAAGGCGATCGAAAACGGAGCGTTCTCCGAGCCATTCATGGAAACCGAGAGGTACGGCATAGCCGCCTCCCCGGCGTGGACGTGCGATTGATCGCTTAGGACCGGACAGGCGGTCAATCCCCGGCAGGCGATCCTCACTATTTGAGATACATGTCCATCCAGCCGATGAACTGCTCGTAGTAGAAGATGATGTTCTTCGGCTTCAGCACCCAGTGCCCCTCATCGGGGAAGTACACGAGTTTCGACGGGACTCCCTGGCGCTGCAGGGCGGTGAACATCTGCAGCCCCTCGCCGATCGGCACGCGGAAATCGAGCTCGCCGTGGACGACCATGCAGGGCGTCTTGAAATTGTGTGCGAACCTGTGGGGACTCCACCTTTCGTAACCCTCGATATTGTCATACGGCGTCCCGCCGAAATCCCATTCGGGAAACCAGAGTTCCTCGGTCACCCCGTACTTGCTGATCAGGTTGTAAGCGCCGGCCATCGAGACAAGACAGGCAAACCGGTCGGTATGCCCCGCGATCCAGTTGACCATGTAACCCCCGTACGAGGCGCCGGCGGCGGCGATCCTGCCCGGATCGATGTACGGAAGCTCCGCAAGGTAGTCGAGACCTTTCATTATATCCCTGTAGCACTTCCCACCCCAGTCCTCACTGATCGCATTGACGAACTCCTGCCCGAAACCGGAGCTGCCGTGGAAGTTCGGTATGAAGATCACGTACCCGGCGGCGGCGAACGTCTGGACGTTCCAGTTGGTATACCACGAATCGATGAACGCCGACTGGGGACCGCCGTGGATCAGCATGATCGCGGGGTGCTTTCTCGATGGATCGAATCCCGGCGGCTTGATCAGAAATGCCTGGATCAACGCCCCGTCGGCCCCCTCGTACCTCACATCCTCGGCCGTGTTGAGCTCCAGCCCCGCGAGCGCCTCTTCGTTGAACGTCGAAAGGCGCTTGAGGTCCTTGCCGTTTTTCGAAATCTTCCAGATAGAATGGGGGAAATCGAAGCTCCGCCGCGAGAAGACGATCGTTTTTCCATCAGGCGTTATCGTGGGACCGTAGTTGTTGGCCCAGCCAAGCAGCTTCCCGATCCTGCCGGACCGGACGTCGAGGGAAAACAGCCCGCGGTGTCCGTCGTCGCCGGCGGTAAAGCAGATCATCCTGGAATCCGGAGCCCAGCAGAAATCCCTCACCCACCGGTCGAACGACCCGGTCAGCGTTCTTGTCTCGCCCGATTCCCTCTCGATGAGCATAAGACGCCACCGGTCGGCTTCAAATCCCGGCACCGCCTGGGCCCGGTACGCAATGTACTTCCCGTCGGGGCTGTAGGCGGGAGACTCGTCCGCGGCCCCATTCACGGTAAGCTGCCTGATATCGCCTGATTCGAGATTGACCAGGAAAAGATCCGTGTTGGTAGATATCGCCTCCATATCGGCGTTTCTCGATACACAGCAGATCTCCCGGCCGTCAGGTGAGAAGTCAAAGTCGTGCGATCCCCCCCACGGGAACGGGGGAAAATCGCTGTCTCTCCCTGGCGTCAGATCGCGAGCCGCACCGCCGTCCGCATCGACGATTAACAGATGGTTTCTCTTGCCGTCTTTCCACGTGTTCCAGTGCCGGTACAGAAGATGCTCGATGACCTTCGCCTTCACCGGATTCGACTCCCTCCCGGAGTCGCGCAGCGCGTTGCACGAATCGTCGGGGCAGTCATAATGGACGAACGAGTAAAATGCAATCCGCTTACCGTCAGGCGACCAGACGGGGTCATGCGCACCGGTCGAGATATCGGTAACCTGCACCGCCTCGCCTCCGTCCACGGGAATCTTCCAGACCTGGGGCGAGCCGCCCCTTGCCGAGATGAAGGCGATCGTCCGGCCATCCGGCGACCATCGCGGGTGGCAATCCGCCGCCTCGGCGCTCGTGAGCCTGGCGGGAGTTCCACCCCGCAGGGGCATGATCCAGATGTCGGTCATGTTCCTGTTTGCATCGATATCGGGAATCGAAACGACGAAGGCCACCCGCTTTCCGTCGGGGGAAATCCGCGGTTCGGAACACCTCTTCATCCGGACGAATGCATCGACCGTAAGAACGCCCGCGAAGGCGGAACCTGAAGCAATCGCCGCCATTACGAGTGCTGCAACGAGGATCTTCCGCATGTCACCATTCCTCCTTTGATAATGATCGTCACGACGGATCGCGCCGCACGACTGAATCACCATGTCCGGCACGGAATTCTATATAAAAAAACCCGGTTGGACCGGGGCTTGAATGAATCCTCATTGATTGAAGGTCATACCGCATATGATAATACAAACGGAGTATGTCCATCTTTCGAACCATCATGCGGCATGATTCCGTCAGCTGCCTTCCTTGAAGCTTGCGATAGCCTCCTTCTCCGATGAAAAAACTTCGAATATCAGGTTGAGCCTCGTAACCTGCAGGATGCCGAGCACCCTGTCATTGGGATGGCTCAGCTTGATAACCCCACCCTCCTTGGCGAACCGGGACCTCGCGGAAACCATGATACCCAGACCGGTGCTCGATATCCACTTCACCTTCGAGAGGTCGATAACCAGATCCAGTTTCTTCTCCCCGGCAAGTTCGGAAACGACGTCAACCAGTTTCATGTTGTCGGGGCCGCCGTACATCTCTCCCGAAAGTTCCAGCACGGTTATTCCGTCAATCTCCCGCTTCTTGATCTTCATGCCTTCTTCTTTCTGTAAAATCCCGTCAGACTCGGAATGGAGGCTAGAAACTCTCTACCGCATCATTATCGTTGTCATACACTTCGAACACTTCCGGGATAAGACCACAGGTCTTCAGCACCGTGCCAACCCTGTCGGACACCCCCGTCAGTTTGAGAAAGGCTTCCTGCCGCTTGGCCGAGGCATACGCTGCAATCAATATTCCGGCGCCCAGGGAGTTCAGCCACTTCACATCCCGCAGGTTGAGAACATATTTCTTCAGGCCTTTTTCCAGGTTGCCCTTGATCAACTCGTGGATTTTTTCGGAATCGGGCCCCCCGTCTATCTGGCCTTCAAGTTCGAGTATCATCACACCGCCTTCATCACGGTCAGTGATGTTCAGCATATCGGATTCCTCCCTCTGTATACTACAGTATAGGGTATACAATAATAAGAGTGCTTCAGTCAGCTAATTATATGAATATT
>DAOVFR010000188.1 GCA_030672805.1 Candidatus Krumholzibacteriota bacterium | reverse complement strand
CCGGTGTCGTTCATTCTCCGTTGCTACGTTGCAGCCGTGCCGACAGGGCTGCTGGCGATACCCGCGGCCAGGTGGGGTTCGCCCTGGGCGCTGATCATTCTGATACCCGCAGGATTGCTGCTGCTGTTCGCCGGCTTCAGGGTGATGAGGATCATCGGTGAGAAGGAGAAGGAATTGATCATGAGACTGCCCCTGCCGATGAAGGAACGAATAGTCGCGCTGTTCTGATAGGAGGTAAGGTCATGTATCGAGGCACGAAGATAACGATCGTGATACCCTGTTATAATGAGGAGGATGGAATAGCACGGGTGATACGTTCCCTCCCGGGATCGATAGATGAGATCGTTGTTGTTGACAATAACTCCACGGACCGCACCTCCGAGGTGTCACGAGAACTCGGGGCCAGGATCGTGTTCGAGGAGAGAAAGGGTTACGGTGCGGCGTACAAGGCGGGACTGCCCGAAGCGAGAGGGGATATCACCGTGACGATGGACGGTGACGGAACGTATCCGGTCGAGCAGATCGAGGAATGCGTCAATCACCTTCTCGATAACAATCTCGATTTCGTATCGGCTTGCAGGTTTCCCCTCAGCGATCCGTCTTCGATGAATTTTCTCAACAAGGTGGGAAACACCATACTCTCGTGGATGACCTTTCTCCTTTTCTTGAGGGCGATCAAGGATTCACAGTCTGGGATGTGGATCTTCCGGACCCGTATATACAATGATATCCGGCCTGAAAGCGATGGCATGCCCTTCAGCGAGGAGATAAAGATACGGGCAATACGCCACCCTGGGATGAAGTTTGGCGAGTACCATGTCAATTATCACATCAGGGTCGGGGAGGTAAAGCTGCAAAAATGGCGTGACGGCCTTCGAAACCTCCTCTATCTTTTCAAACTGAGGTTCACGATGTGAGAAGGAGTCACGGGGATGCTTAAAAACCTTCTGTTGATACTTGCCACTGTCTGCCTGAACACGACGGGGCAGTTTTTGATGAAAGCCGGGATAAACAAGATCGGTAAAATCAGCATCTTTAATGACTTTTTCAACACGTTGCTGAGGACCGTCACTTCCGGTTACGTGATCGGTGGGTTTTCGGCCTATGCCGTCAGCGCGGTTTTGTGGATCATTATCCTCTCGAGAGCCGAGTTGAGCTGGGCGTTTCCCATGGTGAGCCTATCCTATGTGATCACCGTGCTGGCAGCGCCGGTCCTGCTGAACGAGAGTTTCTCCGTTCAGAGACTCGCCGGCACTTTGGTGATAATCATCGGTGTTTTCCTCGTGAGCAGGACATAACCGGCCGGAGCGGAGCGCCGGCATCGGAAATCTCTCGAATGGAGTTCGTAACGTTGAAGGGCCGTCTTGCATGCCTTATCATCAAAGTCCTGTTTGTTCTCGGTTCTCTACTGACGGCATTGAGGGTTGTTCCGGGTCCTGATATCGCCGGTGTTGTTCTTGCATTTTACACGTTGTTCATTCTCCCCGGTGCGCTGATGCACCGGATGCTGTTCGGTCCGGTCGAGGCGTCCCCCGCGGGCGTATGCCGCCTTTTCTCGACGGGGCTCCTGTTCGTGTCGATTCTTGTTTTCGCGGGCTTCGTCCCAGGGGTCTCGTATGCAATTCTCTCCGTCATGGCAACGTGCGTGACGCTCTTCCTCCTGTTTCTGGATCATTTCAGATGGCGCTGCGGAACAAAGCACCTGGATAAGCCGGCGATCAGCGTGTTCCCGGCCTCACGAGGGCGGGACAGCGGCTGGACCATGGGCAGATTTGCGCTCGTTATCCTCGTCTTCGCGCTCTCATTCGTGTTTTTCCACGGCGCCGGGGAGCTGGGTTGGAGCACCGATTCCCTCGACCACCTGAGTTTTATCAGGAGATGCATCGACAGCGGCAGCATCTTTCCCAACGATTCCTTTTTCAAGAGTGGGGACGGGACCGTGCTGGATCCACGGAAGGGTCTCTGGCATTCCGTGATCGCCCTCTTGACCTTCCAGTCGGATGCGGCGCCGGAGTACGTATGGAGCATGCTTCCATCGATGCTTGTCTTCTTTTCCGTTACTGCATTTATATTCTTTTCGACGGAACTTCTCGGTTCGGTCCCGCTCGCATCCCTGGCGCTGGTTTTCATCTTTGTCTTCCAGAGGGGTGAAGGTGTCCGGTGGTTCACTAAGATCCAGTACAGCAGGAATATCGTCCAGGTGATCGTATGGATCGAGGCGGCCCTTCTTTTCCGGTACCTCTGGCGCCGTAACGGAAAGAGAGACTGTGTCCTGATGTTCCTGCTGTCGTTTGCCGGGATGGCGTATCACTTTGTATACGCACTGTTGATCGGAACGGTCATGGCGGCCCTGCTGATCTACACCTCCTTCGTTCCATCGGGAAAGCGCCTGAGAGGCCGTTTCTGGATGGCTGCGCTCGTGCAGGCCGCGGCACTTCTCGTGCCCCTTCTCCTTCGTGCACGGTTCACGCTCTCGGGATTCAATCCGATACACACTCACCGGCAGGGGATGCTCCTGCTGTCGAACCACTTCGCCATCGTCGACCCGGTAGAGATCGTGGTGCGTATCGGCTATGTCTTTTTCTTTGTGCTCGTCACGGTTCCCTTCTTTTCGAGAATCGGGGCACACAACAGGAACAGCGGTCTGCTCATGACGCTTGTTCTGTTTCCCGTTTGCCTCGTGCTTAATCCACTGACGGCGGCGTATCTCGAGAGGTACCTGGGGTACCTGCATTTCAGGATGCTCTATGCCGCGCCCTTGATTTGCGCGGCGGCCGTCGGCGTAACGGGTCTTGCAAGGATACTGGTCCTCGGGCGGAGCGGGGAACGTATGGCTGGTTCAGGATCGTGCGCATCCGTGAAGGGAACGGACGGTCCGCACGTCAGGGCGGGGATACGGGGGAATGCCGGGGAGTCCAGGACGGACAGGGCCATCGGTCTCGCCCTGGAGGTTGGAAAGCGTCTCCTTGCCGCCGTGCTGCTGTTGCTGTTCGTTTTTCTTCCGTTGCGGTTCTCGCTTGCGAGGTCATACGTTTACCTGAAGGAGGTGCTGTTCGAAAAGACAAAACCTGACAGGAGGTACGAGATCCTTTTCGAGAGGCTTGACAGGGAGATACCGGCTCATTCCGTGGTCGTAACGGATCCGCTGAACAGCTATGTCCTGTCCGCGTATACCGATCACTTCGTAGCTGTCGTACTCGACCAGCACGGGTCCCCCTCCGACACGATGGCGCTCGAGCGGATCGCCGGTGTCAGGGATCTCCTGTGTCCGGCCGTACCGCTGTCGCGGAGTGCCGGGTGGTTGAAACGGGTCGGAGCGGATTATGTCCTGATAGATTCGAGGCTGCCAGAGCGTAGTGATTTCTACGGAACGGCGATCCCCGGGGGAGTGGAGATAGCCGGCGAGAAGTTGCGTTCCTGTCACGGGCTGGCGAGAGAGTTATTCAGCTTCGACGGCTTTACCCTGTACCGGATAGTGAAGTATGTCCCCGGGACCGGGGACAGCCTCGCATATGACATGAGGTATGCGGCCCCGCTTCCGTGCGCGGCGCCTGCCGGCATTGACAGCCTCGGGTTTGACACGGGGATGGGAATCGTCCTGGAAGGCATTCGATTCGAGGAGCGGAAAGTATGTGCCGGCGATATGCTCACCGGTTTCTTCTGCTGGAAACGTTCCGGGGAGATCGAATTCGGCCTTCCGGTCGAATGGACGGTGAGGCTGGATACGGGGTTTCCCATGGGTGCATGGTACCGTCCATGGTACGGCAAACAGTACAGGAGGCACATCGAGAGTCGAAGCGGGAAACGTTACCGCTTCTCGGCCTCCGGATTGCTGCTGAGCGGTTACACGTTTCCGGACCAGTGGGACGCGAGCGGCGCCGTCCGGCAGGATTTCTCGTTTCCTCTTCCGCCGTCTCTCTCACCGGGCATGTACGAGTTCCGTGTAACGGTCAGGCGGCTCACGTACCTGCCGAACAGGAGGATATCGGATTATCTTCGCAATGAGGATTTGTATTACGGAGAACCCGTTGGATTGATACATGTGGAGTCCCGTGGCCGACGGTGACGCGTCGGTGCCGGGTGACACGAGGCCTGCCGCCCCGGCAGGTCCATGCGGAGCGGATATGACTCGCGATACACGGGCTGTCGTAGCGTTTTTTTCGGACGCCCCATGGACGGGAGGGGCGGAGAGGTACCTCTGCATGCTTGCATCCGGTCTCGACCGGAACCTGTTCAGTCCCGCCGTCATCATGAACCGGAATCCCGCTCTCGAGCGTTTTCGCCGCTGGATGAAGGATTCCGGTATACCGGTGCACGATGTGTCTCTCAGGCTTCCGTTCACGTTCAGCGGTGTGGGCGAGTTCGTGAGGATTCTTCGATCGGTGAATCCGGCGATCCTTCACATGAATCTCCCCGGACCGTACGATTCGCAGTACAGTCTAGTTGCCCCGATAGCCCGGTATGCGGGGGTACGGAGGATCGTCTCGACAGAGCATCTGCCGATGGTCGATCCGTTCTGGAAGGGGAGCGTGCTGAAGCGCTTCGGGACACTCTGGATCGACAGGGTCGTAACGGTGAGCGATGATAACGTCGGCCACCTCGTGATGAAACACCATGTTCCGAGAGGAAAGATCGAGACGATCCACATCGGTATTCCCGGTCCCGGCCGGTCCCGGCCGGCGGGCGTC
Organism: Candidatus Krumholzibacteriota bacterium; assembly: GCA_030672805.1. Lineage (GTDB taxonomy): Bacteria > Krumholzibacteriota > Krumholzibacteriia > Krumholzibacteriales > Krumholzibacteriaceae > DAOVFR01. The sequence continues at coordinate 630 of DAOVFR010000188.1, read as the reverse complement.
AGGGAACAGGCGGGGCTTGCCGAGGGGGATATTCTTCTGGTCATGGTGGGTTCGTTCGAGGAAAGGAAGGGACACAGGATCATGTTCGGGGCACTACAGGAACTTCCCGATTCCATACATCTCGCCGTAGCGGGCGAGGGTGAGATGGAGCGGTCCTGCCGTCACGAGGTCTCGGAGCTGGGGCTCGGCGGGAGGGTTCATTTTCTCGGGATAAGGGACGATATCCACGCGGTGTTGCTCGAATCGGATATCCTCGTGCTGCCCTCGCGGCTCGAGGCGACACCGTATGTAATCGTGGAGGCGATGGCGGCGGGGATACCGGTAGTCGCGAGCGGAATATTCGGCATCCCCGAGCTCGTCGAAGACGGCGTAACGGGGATCCTGGTACCGCCGGGTGACGAACAGGTCCTGGCACGTGCTATTACCTCGCTGGCCGGCGATCCCGTCAGGAGGGTCCGCATGGGAAAGAAATCGAAGGAGAGATTCCGCGATCGCTTCACGATCGAGAGGGCTGTTTCCGACACGGTCCGAATATACGAGGAGCTTCTGAAACGGTAGAAACGCTACAGTGACACGAGGTTTTCGTTGAAGATACTTATCGCAATATCATACGCACCCTATCCGGTGAAA
>DAOVFR010000034.1 GCA_030672805.1 Candidatus Krumholzibacteriota bacterium | reverse complement strand
AGTACGATGATCGGAATCTCCGGCACTCTCGTCTTGAGCGTAATGAACGAGTGGATGCCGTTTCCGTCCGGAAGTGACAGGTCCAGCAGGATCACATCGAATTCGTCCCTGTCGAGGGCCTCGATGCCGCGCGAAAATGATTCGACCCATTCCAGCGAGAAACCGTTCCCGTCCACCGCCGCGACAAGCTCTTCCAGGCGTCGTGCATCACCGGGGTTACTATCTATTAACAACGCTTTTTTTACCAGTTCCATAGACGAATACCCTAACCGCCCGCGTGCCGGACCGACATCGCTACTCTTTTGGAATCGGTGGAACCTAAATGAAACTTTAGGGATATACCGGGTGGGTATTTTTACGACTCAACCTTCGTGTCGGTCGTGGAAGGAACCTCGCCATCCTCCATGTTTGTTCTTTCGGCTGATCCGCCGCCGCTGGATACCTGGAGCCCACAGAAGCTGCTCACCGCCTCTTCGACCGAGTCATAACTTTCCAGAATCGTCTGGAATTCGAGAAGCTCGAAGACTTCGTATACATCCCCGATCATGGCAGCCAGTTTGAGGTCTCCCCCATTCTCCCGGATCTCCTTGATTTCACTGATGAATATACCCCAACCGGCGGAACTGATGTAATTGACGCCGCCCAGATCGACAACGATATTGTATCTCGCCTTCATGAGGAGGCGTTTGAGGCTTTCTTCCAGCTCGACGGACGTCGTCGTATCGACGAACCCTTTTACAGATACAATCGAAACATCCGGATTACCCTCAGGCCTGGAAAAGGAAATGTTGATCTCTTCCATTGTTATCCTCGTTCCTTTTCATGCTGACAGATCAGCTTAGTTTCGGATCATTTCTCGCTGTAAAGGCCTCCAGTGAGTCCTCCAGGGAATTGTACGGTTTCAGCAGTGTTCCGAACTCGAGGAGTTCGAACACCTCCTGTACGTTCGGGCGCATGCCGGCGAGCTTGATGTCACCACCCCGATGCCTGATCCCCTTAATCTCGCCGATGAATATACCCCACCCCGCGGAGCTGATGTAGTCGATGCCTTGCAGATCGACAACTATTTTTACCTTTTCGCCGGATACCAGATCGTTGAATTTTTCCTCCAGGTACTGAGCAGTACCGGAATCGATAAGGCCGCGCAACTTCAGCACGACAACATCGTCATACCACTCCTCTTCTATTATTAATCTGTCCATACTATACTGATCCAGAATCCTTACCTGGCTGCCTCTCCTTCAATTAATGCAAACTTCAGTCCAACAGAGCCTTCAAAAGGATAAAAATCCCCTGTCTGTCATTTTCCGTTAACCTCAGGTTTTTCTGGGCCTTTCGATAATTCCCGTTGATCTCCAGGGCTTTCTGAAACGCTCCGGCCGCCTTATCCATTAGTATCTTGCATTTTGCAGTATGCAGGATGCCGAGACTGTTGTATCCGTCGGCGAACGTCGGATTCTGCTCGATGATAGTTTCGACGCTGCTCATGTGACGCTCTATATCCTCCTCGAGCATTTCATCTTTGCCCCCGATGAGCAAGAGGTACATTTCCAAGACAATGTCCTCGAGCCCGCTACTTCCGCCGTATTGTTCGATGCCGTCGAGAATTTCGAGAGCCTCGGAGTATTTCTTCTCCCCAATAAGCCGGCGGACATTCTCGAGTGCTTCCCCCTGTATGAACGGGTTCAACTGAACGGCGCGTTCCAGGTTGGCCAACAACGTTTCGTCAAGGTTCCTGGATAGCTCGAAATCTTCCTTCACGATGGAATTGAGCATGTACGCCTTGGCAAGGTTGAGATACGGTTCACCGTAGTAGAGGTTCAGCTCCTTCGCCTTCTCGAAACTTTCGATGGCAGGGCTGCACCGGTTCTGCTTGAGATAGATCTTGCCAAGCAGGTTATGGAGGTCGGGATAGTCCGGATTCAGATCGATCCCTTTCCTGATAGCCTTGAAGGCCCCATCGTAATCACCCAGCCTGTAGTATGATTCGCCTATCACCATGTATGGCTGTGAATCGACGTCCCCCTTCCCCTCCGCAAGCAGGGCTTCCTCGATCGCCTCGTGAAAGAGGTTACGCCTGAAAAGAGCCCGGGCAAGCTTGCAATGGGGCATCGGATCGCTGAGCGTTCTGACCTTGTCGCGCACGTTCATCAGGAACATGAACCTCTCCTTATTCCGGCCGTGCGTCTCCCTGGTCAGCGTCCGGAGCTCATCAGCAGATGGTTTCCCATCGATCCTCGTGATACCGGTGTCGAATAGGGTGCCGTTTTTAAAGAACGAGCTCTGTATACACCTCTTCTTTGGACTATAGCTCGTCTGGAGGAAATACTTAACCCCCCCACGATCGATCTCTTCTCTCATCTCGTAACTGTCCACAGACTCAGCCTCCGGATACAATGTCCTCCCATAAAAACCGTGCATTCAAGCTCATGAACCGTCTGCCAGCATCCTTTCCCTGTTATCCTCACTTGATCCGAGGATCTCCTCGGTGAGCCGGTAGTAATCGAAGGCCCCCCTGGAAAGGGGAGCATATTCGAATATCGTTTTATTACATCCGGGAGCTTCCCGCAAGGCGGTATTTATCCTGATAACCCCGTTTAAAATACGATCGCCGAACTCATCGCGGACGGAATCGAGCACCTGCTTCGATATCCTTGTACGCGCGTCGTAAAAGGTCGGCAGGATATGATACTGCAGTGGTTGCCTGCGGGTCAGTCTTTCAATCTCCTCGATAATCCCGATTGTCTGCCTGGCGCCTTCCTGCGAGAGAATATCCATGGCTATCGGAATGATCACTTCCTCGCAGTACGCTAGCGCATTCACGTTGATCAGGTTGACCGACGGGGGGCAGTCGCATATAACGTAATCGCAGCCCTTGAGATACTTCAATGCTTCAAACAGCCTGTTCTCGCGTTGTTCCTTGCCCCCGAGAACCAGTTCGACCTCGACCAGCTTCCTGCCGCCCGAGTCGATCAGAAAGAGGTTTTCACGTACCTGGAGTATCTCGACATCCCCCGTCATCAACAGCTGGGCAAGTCCAAGTTCGCTTTCCACGCCAAAGGTGATCGACACGTTTCGCTGCGGGTCGCAGTCGACGACAAGTACACGCTTGCCGCTGAGTGACAGACCATGTGCGAGATTGACGGACGTCGTCGTCTTGCCCGTCCCCCCCTTCATCGTCATCACGGCAAGCTTTCTCATACCTTACACGTTCCCCTTATTCGAATCTCTCTTTCGGTCGAACAACCGCTTCCCGTACCTTTTCCAGCCGAGCTCTCGTAACCGCCTGTCTTTATCCTGCTTGAGATCCCGTTTCTTTTCAAGGTCTAGAATGATGACCTTCTCCTCGTCCTTTTGCGGCACTACCGGCCTGAGCGGCACGACGCCCGTCTTCTCGACCCTGGGCATTTGTGATTCCTTTCGATCCTTTACCGTCCGGGCGGCATCCGCCGGCGCCAGCTCAACCCGTACGGCATCGGAGACCGACTGCAGTGCCCTGTCTACTGAAACGAAATATTGTATCAACGGCTCGAACCCGAGATCGCGAAAGATCTTGAAGATGGTCTGGCTCATCCCTGCAACGACAAGCTTACCGCCCATGCCGCTGAGTTTCTGCATGTATTTCACTATCACACCCCAGCCGCTGCTGCTGATGTACACGACACCGGAAAGATCGACGATACAGAATGCGGCGTTTTCCTCGATGCCGTCCCTCATGACGTCGTCCAGCTCTTCCGTTGTCGAGGCATCGAGCGCGCCCCTGAGCCGGATCACGCGGACCGCTTTGCCCGTTGCTTCTTCCCTCGATATCTCGAGGTCGAGACCCGTTGCTATCTCACGTTCCTGAACGAGCCCGTGGGTCCCGGCAACGGGTTCGGTCTTTTCTCTCTTAATAAACCGTCTGTCCGCGGGACGGGGAGCCTGAGTCTTGAAATCGTCGATAGCGTCGGCGAGAACGATGAACGAGCGCATGATCACATCGAATCCGAGCAGATGAAAGATGTTATCCACCTCCGGATCCATGCCGAAGATCTTGATATCCCCATCATGAGCCCGGATCTCGTCGATCCGTGACGCGAAGACACCCCACCCGCTGCTGCTGACATACTCAACCCTCGACATGTCAATGACCAGCCTGTTCGCCCCCTTGTTTGACAGGTCATCCATGATCGAGCACAGCTTCACACAGCTGACCGTATCGATCACGCCGTTCAGGTACAGTATGGTAATTTCTCCATGTTCACCGACCGTCCCTGCTTCAATGGTGAGAGGGGTCCATACCTCCGATGATTCATCGGGCCCGGCGGGAGATCCCGCGGCTGCTGCCAGCCGTTCCTCTCCCCCGGTTTCGATCTTCGCCATGGACAGTACTGCAAGCTGCTTCTGTCTATCCTCGAACGGCAGGTTCAGATAACCGGCCGCATCCTCGATGCCATGGAAGTACATGATAATTTCCTGGAAACCGAGCAGTTCGTATATATCATACACCTCGGGAGACATGCCGGCAAGGACAACGTCCCCCCCGCTCTTGCGCAGTTCGTTGACCCTGCCGGTGAAGGTGCCCCAGCCACCGCTGCTGATGTAGGAGACATCCCTCAGGTCGACTATGATCTTCCTGTACTCCTTCTCGAACACATCATCGAGGTATCCCTCGAGTTCGCCGGCCGAAGAGGAATCGATATGTCCTTTTCCGCGGAGCACCACGATACCCCCGTCGAGCTCCTCGAATCCGATCTCGACGTTCCTTACCTCGGAATCGGCCGTTTCGAACGAATGGAGCGGCTGAACTTCGCCGGCCGCCGGCATCTCCGGCGCTGGTTCCGTGGTCCAGGGCTGAACGGGGGACTCGGCCGGTCCGGCACCGGAAGCCTCTGCCGTCTCGAACCTCACCTTACGGGCCGGCTCCCGGAACAGGAGTTCATATTCGTCGTCAGATATAAACCTGTTCCTTCTCAGGTAGTCGAGCCGCTTTTCGAATGTGTTCATGCGCAGCCGTTTCAGTTCATCGTAGATCAGGGAGGAGGTCAGCCTGTTCTTCCCGTTTCTTCCCTCGTTGTAGACATTGGCGATACGTTTCGCTCCGAATCTCGGATTATTCTTGATTATCTCGAGAAGCCGCTTCCGCTGTTCGAAGCTGACCCGCCGGATCTCGTGTTCTTCCCTCAGCTCCTTGTTCTTCAACCCCCGCTCGCCCATCTCGCTGAGGCGTCTCTTGTACCGGTAGTACGTCGACGGCGATACTTTCATCATCTTGCATGCTTCGGCAACGGAGTATCCATCGATCTCGACAAGATCGAGAAGCCGCTTCCGGATACCGAAGAGTACGTCATCAGCCATAAGCCTTTCCTTTATGCTGACGACTGTGATATCATCGTTCTGCGCATAACCGCCGGTAAAGATCTTGATATCCTCGTTCAGATGGTCAATGAATTCCTGCGGCGATAACCTGCCGTAACGCTTTATCACCCTGATAAGCCGCTCCTCGCCGTACTGATCCCTCTGCTCGTTCATTGCCTCGGTCACACCATCGGTGTAGATTACGAGCATGTCATCCTTTTTCATCTTGACCTTCTCAACGTCTATCGAACGCCGGAAAAGTGTATTGTCGGGAAGGCTTATACCCACGGGGAATCCCCTCGGATTCAGAAAAAAGGTCTCGTCCGTCTCTGCCCGGAAGAGGATCATCGGGTTGTGGCCTGCGCTTGAATAGCTGATAACCCTGTTTTTGGAATCGAGGATAACGTAGAAGATCGTAACAAACATACCCTTCTTCATATCCTCGGTGACAAAATCGTTCATACGGGACATGACCTCCGCTGCGGACAGGTTGCCCCGCGCCTCCATCCGAAGTGCCGTCCGGATCATCGTCATGACGAGAGATCCGGGCACCCCCTTGCCGGAAACGTCCGCAACGACAACACCCATCGTGTCCTCGTTGACCTTGACGAAATCGTAGTAATCCCCACCGACCTCCTTCGCCGCCCTGTACAGGCTCGCGATATCGTACCCGCTGACATCGGGAACATTGCTCGGCAGCAGTGAATGCTGAATCTCCTGTGCCACCTGCATTTCTTTCTGGAATCGTTCCTGCTCTACGACGCTTTTCTGCGCGGCGCGAAATTTCTGCGTGATATCGTTGAAGGCGCGGGCGATGGCACCGAACTCCTCCGGACCCTCGATCTGAATCTCGTCATCGAGTGATCCTTCCCCTATCGCCCTGACACCGTCGGTGAGGGCCTGTATCGGCTTTACGAGAACCGAGATCAGCAGGTATATCAGCGAGACGCCAATCACGTAGATTCCCGCGAGAATGAGAGCGGTCCTCGGTCTTGGATCGATGATGTGGCTTTCGAGCCTGTCCCTCGATACACCGAGTATGACGCGGCCCAGTGTAACCACCTGCTGCTGCTCGCTCGACGAGAGATTCACGGGAAAATGAAACTCCTTGATCAACCCCCACTTGTCGTCCTGCACGTCGCGCCAGGTCCCGCCGTCCGCCAGTTCCACGGCTTCCCGCGGTATTTCGTATCGCTCGTAAAACTCCTCGATGATATTCGAGCTTACGATCACTCCGTCCATGTTCACGACACATGCGTAAAGCACATGCGGCAGCTTCTCCATCCCGTCGAGAATGAAATCGGTTATCTTCCTGTACTCGGGGTGATACAGGTCATCCATGATGAGCGCATTCTCGCTCTTTGTCTCGATCGTCCTGGCGAAATTGCTCATCGTTATCCAGGCCTGGCTTCGGTGTGCCTCGACCTCCCGGGTCTGATTTGCGTACTGGATCGCCCAGAGGAATATCATCATTCCGAGCAACCCAAACGCTGCCCGCAATCCGAATTTGAACCGGAGGGATGACGTCCATCTCCGCCTGATCGGGAAGAAAACCGGTCTCCTGCCGACGGCCGCCTCCGCTACGTTCTTCACCATGAACAGGTGGTTGCCGTTCTCGCCGGCAATGTACTCGATCCTGTCCATCAACCGGTTCATCAGGTAGATCCCGAGACCTCCCTTTTTACCGATTTCCACGTACTTCCTGAGATCCGGGTCCTTAACCTTGGACCATTCGAAAGGTTCACCGCTATCGAAGATGTTTATTTCGACGGATCCGGATTCCGCCTGGACGTCGATCCGTATATCCCCGCCCGTTTTACTGTACGCGTGTTTGATGATGTTCGTGCATGCTTCATCGACGGCGAGTTTCGTGTTGTTCGTCTCTCGTTTCGAGAAACCCGCCATCGCGCAGATATCCGAGATGAAATCCCTGACCTTGCTGAGGTTGTTCTCGTCAGCCGGGATATCGAGATGGAAGGTTTCCCGATCTAGCAGAAGCCTGTCAGCCATTTAATCCGTCCTCGGTTCCCCTATCTTGTGGAGCCTCGCCTCGGCCTCCTCGATGTTCTTCCTCACGCTTTCATTATCGGGGTCGATCTCCAGGATCCTGCTCCACTGCTCAATCGCCTCCGTGTAGTTATCCTGCGAGAAATGCTTCATCCCCGCAATGTAGAGCTGCCTGATCCTCTCCTTCTCTTCGTCGGTGAGGGGAATCAGCCGTCGCTGCGCCCGGCACAGCAGATTCCGGGCTTCCACGTGATCCGGATCCTTTTCGAGCACCCTGTTGCAAAGATCGATCGTCTCGGTATACTTCCCGCTGCTGAACGCGCCCAGTGCCTCATCAAACATCTCGACAATCTCGAGCCTCTTGCTCGTCGCCCGGTATACCCTGTTCAACTCTTCAATGCGCCTGCTTATCCGCTCTGCGGAGGTCCTGGCCTCTTCCGACTCCGGATCGAGCATTCGCACGATGTTCCATTCACCGAGGGAAGCGGCAAGCTGGCCTGTTCTCTCGAGACGCATCGCCCTTTTCCTGTGTTCCTTCATCTGCCCGGCGATCTTTTCCACGGTCCGTGTGAGGTAATCCCGCGCGCTCTCGTTATCCGGGTCGAGTTCCAGTACATTTCTCCATTCCGCACGTGAAAGAATGTATTCGTTATTGCTGTAGTACTTGAGTCCCAGGCTGAAATGCTGATTGATCAGCAGTGATTTCTCGGAAGACCTGGTCGCTTCCTCCTGTTCATGAATGATCTGGTTACGAACCACGATAAGCGTCTCCGCCGCCGCCTCGTTCGCAGGATCGTACTCGAGAGCGATTTTGAGTTCGTCGAGCGCCTGATCGATCAAGTGCTCCTCACGTAACTTCCGTGCAGCTTCGATATGATCGTTGACCCGTTTCGAGAAGATTTCCCGAATCCTTTCCTCTTCCGCCGCGAGTTTTCTCTCCTCGCTCATCCTGATCCTTTCCTCCACCGTCGGACCGATCGATGCGGAAAGAGATACCGGGTGGGAACTGCCTGCTTCATCACGGCTGAAGTACCCGTAATCCACGGCAAACCCGCGCCAGGCAAACCCGACCCCGGCCGTTATTTGCTCTGAATCGTAACCGACCCTGAACGAAATGATCCTCTTCAACGTGTACTCGACGCCGACCCTGAGATCGTTGTTGTCCCTTTCCGGCACATCCACCTGGAGGGCAATTCCCAAGGCGGACCCGTTCGCGAAGAGGTACGAATACCCGGCACTGAACATGAGCGTGCGATCCACCTTTTCACTGATGGCGACGAGCTTCGTTTCCGCACCGATTATATCCTGAAAGTTGAAGCCCAGTACGAATCCCTTCGCGATGGAAGGTCTGTAGATCATACCGAGATCCATTCCTGCTCCCGCATCGGAATAGTTCCCCACCTTCTGGTTGAGAACCTTTACCGATGATCCGAGTGTGAACGCGCCCATGTACCGCCACGGGACATCGAACGCGTAAGCGAGCATAAGCTGGCTCTCGCGGTAAGATATCTCTCCCGTCTCGCGGCTGAACCGGTCGAACTCGCGTATACCTCCGGTGCCGACCGTCATGAAACCCAGCCCGATAGTGCCGGACGAGACGGTCGGACAGGCAAGCCCGATGAAGTCGTACGATGCATCGCTGAAACCCGAGAAAAGCTGTACGTGATTCGCCATCACCGAAACGCCGGAAACCCTTCGCAGGCCGGCCGGGTTGTAGTATAGCGCGGATACATCATCGCCGAGCGCCGTGAACGCTCCACCCATGGCAATTGCCCTCGAACCGGCCCCGAGTGTGAACACGGACCTTGTTCCCCCCGAACCGTCCTGGGAGGCCGCTCCGCCCGGAACACCCAGGACGAGCAGAATGAATAATATCGATACGGTTACTCTCTTCATGATCCGTTCTACTTCACCACGGCGATCTTGAACGTCGCCGATTGTGACCCCGCTGTTACCCTGCACAGGTATACACCGTTTCGAACAAGCTTGCCCCTGTCGTTTCTTCCATCCCATTCCACCGTCATCCAGCCGCCCTCCTCACCGCCGGTCCCGCCTGCCTCGCCGGCCCCGATGTCCCGTGACCAGACGAGGGCCCCTGTCAGGTCGTATATCCTGAATGTTACGTTCGAGTCCCTCGACAGGAAGTAGGATATCTTCGTCGATTCACTTCCCGCCCTGAATGGGTTCGGATAGTTATGGACATATTCATCGAACCGCGAACTCATGACGGACAGCGGCCCGCTCAAGAAATGGCCCTCGATATCGGCCCCGTCATCTTCCCAAACGACACCTACCCTCGATTCGGGCAGCGTTTCCCCGATCGAAAACACGACGTCACGGCTGCAGGCCAGATCGATCCTTATTTCCCCGGAAGGCGCCCCGCGGGCGATATCGATTGTGACCAGCACCGTATCGCTGCCGCCCGGACCGATCTTGTAATCATGACCGATGTAAAGCGGAGCACGATTGGTATCGAGGGCGGAGACGGTATATGTGCTGTCCGTCGTCACGAGGCCGACCTCGGAAATACGCCTGGATGGATCGCCCACCATCGAAAGGTTGCCGTCTTTCACACTTACGTACAGCGTGTCGAGCCCGATCGTATAGGTTGAGTTATTCGCGAACACGACCTTGAGAACCGGAACACCCCTGGCCCCCATAGGCGCCACGTACGGCGGGATACTGTCCTCCTTGGAAATATTCGCCATTCGGACCAGCCCGGCTCCTGTTTCGACCCATATCGAGACAAAATCGACGGCCAGGTCGGCAGGGGCGTTTGTATTCTCGTCGGTTGCCGCAACGGCAAACCGGATATAGATATAATCACCCGGGGTCGGTATCGAGGGGGCCTTGATCGTCCAGACGACCGGAACGCCCGGATAGAATCCCTTTCTGTATGTCTCATCAGCGCCCTCCAGGCCGTACCCCCGCCCATCAGGCAGCACGACCTCGAGTCTTGCGCCGGTGGTGTCCACCCCCGCAATGCCCAGTTTCGCGACCGTCGCTTCGATGGTGAAAACGAGGTCGACCGAGACGGTTCCGTCCTCGGTGCCCGGTGGTCCCGTTATCCCGGCTTCGAGATCGAGTGCGGCCCTCTGCACCACGGTGACCGGCACGCTCCCCGTGCAGGGCTGAAGCGGCAGGTGGGAATTATGGTCCTTTCCGCCGGACGTGATCCTCACCGTATCGGTCGACGCTGGAATGGCCGGCGCCGTAACGGCCCAGAAAACACTCCGTTCCGTCCCATCACCATGGCCGAGGTGTTTTGTCCCGTTCCCATCGATGAGTAACCCCGCGGGGACGGACAGCGTCACCCAGACCGAATCGGTGTTTGCCGAAGGCGTCACGGAGGCCCTGATCGCGAAATTCTGATCCGTCGAAACCGTTCCGTCCAGCGCTCCCGGTGGAGATTCATATGCGAGTTGGCAGTTCCCGATAATGGCTGCGGGTTCAGTAACTATCAACATACCGGCAGAGGATACATCTAAGTCCGCCGGTCCACCCCTGTTGATATCGACAGGTACACCGGATATCTCGACCGATACGGTGCCCTGATCCGGCGCCGACGGCGCGAGTAGCGCCCACGACACCCCCTCACCAAGCACGAACGGTTTTGTTGCCGGATCGCCCGGCGGATCAAAGCTGATCCCGGGTGGGAGAATAATAGTCATCTCTCCACTGTTATCGACCTGGGCTCGTCCGGAACCGTTCGTCACCGATGCCGTGACCGTGAAATGCTGACCGGTCGAGACCGTGTCGTCCATCGCACCGGGGGGAGCGGTTACCGATGCTTCGATCGAAAGAAGCGCCGGAAGCTCGATATGCAGGTTCTCGATCGACTCGACCGGCTCTATCGGCTGCACCTGTTCTCCGGTGTTCACGGAAACGGCATAGGTTATCCGCGCTGTCAGGATCTCGATGCCCGGTGATGAAGCCGCCGTAACGGTGAACTCGAAATCACGGAAGGTGCCCGACGGGATCCCGAGATAATCGGCCGTGATCACGGCCGTCGATGCGCCGCTGGAGGTCAGTTCCACCGAGACGCTGTCGAGATCGTCACCGCCGGTGTTCTCGACACGGACTTCCACGCCAAAGACCTGGTCCGTGTTTACGATCGACGTATTGACGAAGGTTCCGTTGTTCGGCGCGTCACTCGTTACCCGTGAGATTCGCAGGCCCGATGGTTCCTTCACGTGAACCGTCGCGCTCCCTTCGGCCGGAGCCGTTTGCAGCCCGGGTTCATTCCCGTCCGTCCATCCAATGCCGGCCATGATATCGACGAACCCCGTATCGCTCCCCGTTGTCTCGATCGTGTAGACGAGCGAATCGGCGGCGGCGGCGGGGAGCGTCAGGTCGACTCCGCCCGAGGCGAATGTATCCGGTGGTATGACGATATAGTCGATGTATCTTGTCGTCCCGATATAGAACTCCAGGTCGTCACCGGCGGGCTCGGCGAGAACGGCGGGAGCCTCTCCCACGTTCTGTATATTGACCGTTACGGTCCAGTTCACCTTCTGTCCGGCGTTTACCTCGGCCTGTGACGGCACGACAGAAACGACTGCCAGCGACGAGGCGACCTGGATCTCCGCCACCGTCGTGTCATCGGGAGAGGGGGATATGACGACCAGCGGCACCTCCCCGGAGTTCGCATCGACAGCCGAATCGATCACCGCCCGGAATGTCTCCGAAACGCTCGCGTCCCGGGCGGTCACGTAGAACGTGTCCGTGGCGGTTTCCGCACCTGAAAGCGGTCCGAGTATAAGCGGCGTGCTCTCCACCACGGATCCGCCGCCGGAAAGGGAAACCTCGATATCGTTCGCACCGGCCTCACCCGTGTTCGTCACACCGAACACGACGGGGAACCGCTGTCCCCTGTTCACGTACGGCGACCTGGAGGAACCATTCTCGACGGAGACGATATGAAGATCCGCGGGGGCCTGGACGCGTATCGCACCCGAGCCGCTGCCCTGCGCCTGGGTGTCCGCCACTTTCGTATCGAGACTGTTGTTCTCGATCATCTGGACGGATACATGCAGCGCAAGATCCGCTCCGCCGGGGATCGTGGGGGTCTGTGTGATACCGAATATGAGGGTATCGGTTTCGCCTCCCGCTAACGTTGTATTCCCACCGGTGAAGCTTCCGGGAATGTCCACGGAAAACGAGTGCGAAGGATCGGAATAGAACAGTGCATTGTCCAGGGTGAGCAGGGCCTCGCCCGCGTTGTTGACCTCCGCGGCACACTGCCAATCCGCGCTCTGCCCCGACGTTACCGTCGTCCGGCCCGGCACGACAAGCGTGATGACCGGGCTTCCGGGAACCTGCACGACGACGTTGCTCCAACCGCCGCTGTACGTATCGTCCGAGACGGTTAATCCGCTGTTTATATCCTTGGCGGTCACGATCCCGTGAACGAGGATTGTCCCCGTCGTGCTACCCGTTTCCGTCACGGTAAAGAGAAGACTGTCCTCCTGTCCCCCCCGCAGCGTATCGGCGCCGGCGCCGAACAGGCTGTCCGGGAAATCGATCGTGTACTCGCCCGTCAGGTCCACCTGGTCGATACTGAAGAACGATATGAACGTCTGCAGATGATCGAGGTCGATCTCGACCGATGCTTCGCCGTTGTTTCTCAGCACCATCCAGACCTGCCAGTCGGTATCCTGAAGGCTCGAAACGGTCCGGGGCGTCCCCATCCTGACTATGCCGAGCTGCGGGGCATCCTCGACGGTCAACAGATCGGGGGATGACGTGATCCCGGTGGAGAAGGGATTGCCGTTCTCGGTCCCCTCGAGGTGAGCGGCAACCGTATAGCCTGTTTTCGCGATGCCCGTATCGATGATCCCCGCATTGAACAGCAGGTTGACCGACACCCCGCCGGTGAGCGTCTTCTCCGAGAAATCGGATAGATACGTCCTGAACGTATCGCCGTCAGCGTCCCAGAAGGCCGCCCACGTCTTTCCCGTATCGAGGTTCAGCGCCGCGTGGTCGCTGTCAGAGCTGACGAGCCCGAGCTCGATCGATATTCCGCTTCCGCTGCTCGCAACGGCCGGTCGAAGACTCC
>DAOVFR010000217.1 GCA_030672805.1 Candidatus Krumholzibacteriota bacterium | reverse complement strand
GTGAGATCCGAAAAACAGCCGCCGAATCATGAGGACCCGGGCAGATCACGAAAGTAATCATCATACACCGGCGCCATGTGCCGCCAGTCGTAACTACTGACAAATTCGCGGGTGACGATACCGCGCGTTCGGTCTATCGATCCGGCGAGCTCGCCGAGCCTGCGGAGAAGGTCCTCGTGATCATTGTAAAAAAAGCGGCCGTGATGCCCGGGCGGTATATGCTCGGGGTACGCGAGGCGCCTCGGCAGCAGCGGGACACAGTTGCAATAGATCGCCTGCACCACGCTCGCCCCGAAGAAATCGTGATTCGACGTCACGGGCAAAATATCCGCCTTCCACAGCCACGCCGCGTATTCCCGGAAATCCCGCACGAAACCGAACTGCACGATCCTGTCGCCGAGACGCGAGGCAGCCTCTGGGAATACGGAGGGCCGCTCCGAAAACTCCTCTCCGAGCACGGCCACCTCGAAATCGATCCCCTTCTCCCGGAGATCAAAGAGCGCCCGGAAGAACCCTTCAGGATTCTTGTCGTACTCCCAGCGGTGGTTCCAGAGGATGAGCGGAGAACCGCCCGGCTTGCGTTCAACCCGGTGCCGGTCGAGTGCGGACAGGTCGAGCCCGAGCGGCAGCACGCTGCTTTTCCGCCGGATCTTTTCCACCCATTCGATCTCGTTATGATCGGGAAAGGCCGCGAGGAATCCCGGCAGCTCATCCAGGAAGGAATCGCGATGGTACCGTGAATTGAACGCCGCGGCATCGGCCGCACAGGCGGATGTGAAATTCATGAAGCCGTAATGGGCGTCCCTCTTTACGGCAGGGTCGGGATCACGCTCCGGCCATGGATAGGTGAGCTGGTTCTCGTGAAAGTAGACCACCGTCTTCACCGCCGCGGTCCGCTCCCTCGTGAGCGCAAGAAAGGTCGGCAGGTCGAGCATGTCGCTTGCCACGATCACGTCGGGATCGAAGCGGGCGGCGAGGAACTCTCGCGCCAGTGTCACCGCGCCACCGTGCATCCGCCACTTCCAGTGCCTGCCCTCGAGCCCGAGAACCTCGACCCCGTGCGCGCTGTGCCGTGCATACCCATCGGCCCAGGCGGCGTGCGAGCCGGTGCGGAACGGTTCAAGTATCAATATATCCATCGCCATGAAATCCCCTCGAATCCACCTGCTGCCTGTAACCGTATTAACCGATTCCCCCACCTGTGATCAACAGGAATGCAAAGGGCGGTCCGAGCATGGGGATGCCTTACGCGAACGTGGTGCGTATGCACCTGATGATATTCGTCTTTACCGGCCTCTACGCGGCCAGGCTAACTCGTTGTTATTTCGTTGATTCAGTCTCTCCCGTGTGCTACCCTTTATAAGGGTGCGGGCATCGCAACGGCCGTAGGCGCCCCGCCTGCAGTATTTATGTGAACAGGAAAGAGTGCCGTTAACATCCGAGAGGTAGCAATTGTTCCGTCTGAAGAGCGTTCTGACAATCACCCTGCCGGTCGTGTTCTTTCTCTTCGTTCCCGCGCCCGCCCCTTCCGCTCCCGTTCATACCACCTACCTTTGGCACATGCACCAGCCGATATACTGGCCCGACCGCAGCACGTGGCACCCGGCGCGGTACGAGACCGCCTACGAAACGATCACGCTGGGACATTCCGAGAACGATGTGTTCGGCATATTCAACAAGGACGACCGCGTCCACGACTACCAGGACTACCCGGGGACCGCCGTCTCCATGATTCTCGACATCCCCGATGCCGGGGCCCAGGTCAGCTTCGCGGCGGCGCTCATCGAGAATATCACAAGCCTCGCCGATGCCGGATGGAACGGCGGGCGGTACGCGCCCGACTGGTACGGCGATTACCGTACGGCACGGGCGTGGACGACATCGGGCGGGAGGCCGCGGCTCGCACAGCTGCTCGTGGCGGCGCATCACCCGATCGCCCCGCTCATGGACGAGAACGCGCTGCGCCGCGAGATCCAGGTCGCCAGGGTCGCACACGAACTCGCCTGGGGGGATACGAACTTCTCGAAGGGCTACTTCCCGGCCGAGACCTGTTTCTCGGAACGGATGATCCCGATGCTCGCAGAGCAGGGAATCGAGTGGGTGATCGTCGCCGATATCCACATATCTCGGGCCTGCCAGAACTACCCGTACGCGGCACATGAGGATAACTGCGACCCGCCAAACGGGGCCGACCGGCTGAACCCGCCGCAAGCGTACTACGAGAGCATATCGATAAGCCGGGGCGTCACCGTGAAGACACCCCCTCCGTTCGGATTCAGACCTCACCACGCGCGTTACGTCGACCCGGCCTCGGGAGAGGCGCACTCCATCATCGTGGTACCGGCGGCGAACGCGATGAGCTGGAACGAGGGCTGCGGAATGTACGGCACGGGCGAGATCGACGCCATCGCCGGATACAACGATCCCGCCCGTCCCATGCTGATCCTCTTCACGCACGACGGCGATAATGCCTGGTCGGGAGGCTACTCGTACTACAACGAGAACGTGACTAGCTTTTCCCACGCCGCCGTCACGAATGGCTATGAACCGACGACGATTGCCGAATACCTGGCGGATCATCCAATTGATCCAGGCGACATCGTCCACGTCGAGGACGGTGGATGGGTGAATGCCGACGGGGATTTCGGCTCGCCGCAGTTCATCAACTGGAACTGGCCGCTGGTCGACGAATCCGGCAACTTCGACATACCGGGCGGCTGGGCGGAGGACGAACGGAACTGGGCGGTGCTCACCGCGGCGCAGAACCGCGTCGAGACGGCCGAAGCATTCTCCGGCGCCGCGCCCGATCCCGCGAGAATCTTCGATCCCGCGCCGGGGGCAACCGATGTCGAGAAGGCGTGGCACCACCTGCTCCCAGGCTACGAGAGCGGATACATGTACTACGGCGCCTCGCTAGACATGGAGATAAAACCCACGCTCGCGGCGAACGCCGCGGCACTCCACGCCGATGCGGTCATCTCGGGCGGAGGCGACGACACGGTGGCGCCGACGGTATGGATCCCGCAGCGCCTCCCGTGGAACCCGGGCGGCAGGGGCGGCGGATCGCTCTGGGGCTACCCGGGCGGCGAGGGCGCCGGGATGCAGAGCGATTTCTGGGTGTGGACCTTTGTGTACGACGTCTCCGGCGCCGATCGCGTCGAGCTTAAAATACGAATCGATGCCGACGGGACCAACCCGATGACGAGCGACCAGAACGAGACCTATGCGGGAGGTCCCGAAGTCGGGCCGTGGCAGATACTCTCGATGACACAACGTACGTTTCCCACGGGCAATTTCTTCAACGATCCGAACATCGACTTCTCCGTGCTTCCCGATTACATTGCCGATGAATACTACGTACAGGTAACGGGGCTCTCCGAGGTACTCGTCGATTACTACATCGAGGCGGAGGATTCGGCGGGTAATATCAAGCGCAGCCCGATCCAGCACGTCTGGGTCGGCGAGGCAACGGAAAGCCCGGCGCATACGATTGACGGCGATCTCGACACCACTGCGGCGCTCGTCGCATCGAACGGCGGATTTCACCTCTATGCGGACTGGGACGGCGAATTCCTCTACGTGGCCGCCGAAGGTGTCGGCGCCACGCCGGGATGGGATCATTTCATCATCATCGGTACAGACCTGTCGACTCCCGTATCCGCCCCCTGGGCGAAGGCGGGCAGCGTCGCAGGCCGATCGCTCTATCTCGGCAACGAGGACGCCAACAACTGGTGCGGCTGGTTCGACGCCGGCGAGACCGTACTCTCCGGGGGCGTGGAATGCGCGTCCGGCGCGTACCTCGAGGGACTCGTGAAACTCGATACGCACATCGGCGCGCCGCTGCCAGACGCCGTGTATCTCACCGTGGCCGCCTACCAGTCTCCCGACGGTGGATCGCTCGAGGGACAGGCGCCCGCCGGAAACGGGAACGGCGACGTCGAGGCCGCCGAGTACGTGTGCTTCCCCCTCGATGTGACGGGAACGGAGCCGGGATTTCCGTTTCCCGGCATGGTCGAGCTACGGCCGGCCAGGCCCAACCCTTTCAACAGCAGCACGCGGATAGAGCTCTACCTGGCGTGCCCCCAAAAGGTGTCGCTCGACATCTACGATGTTCTCGGACGGAAGGTGGTATCGCTCGCATCGAGAGCCATGAGCGAGGGCCGGCAGTCATTGACATGGGACGGCCGCAACACGAACGGACAGCAAGTCTCCCCGGGCGTCTACTTCGTCAGGCTCGCCTCGCGGGGCCGGATCCAGAGCCGAAAGATCGTGCTTCTTCGGTAGAACGGATTGACCCCACGCCGGTCAGGATCTG
>DAOVFR010000230.1 GCA_030672805.1 Candidatus Krumholzibacteriota bacterium | reverse complement strand
GTCTACGATACACTCCGCGCGAGGAAGGAAGAATTCAAGCCGGTTCACGAAGGCAAGGTGGGCATATACTTCTGCGGCATGACCGTTCAGGACAAGCCGCACATCGGCCACATGCTTGCGTTCGTCGCAGGCGACATGATCCGGCGATTCCTTGCGTACAAGGGGTACGAGGTGACGTATGTGCAGAACTTCACGGATATCGATGACAAGATCATCGCGAAGGCCAACGAGGAGGGGGTGGACTACGGGGTTGTCGCGGAGCGCAACATCAAGGAGTACTTTCGCTTCGCCGAGGAGCTGAACATTCTCCCCGCCACCGTATACCCGAAAGCAACGGAGCATATCGGCGATATCGTCGGCCTGGTGAAGAAACTCGAGGAAGCCGGATACGCGTACGAGTCGAAAGGGGACGTCTACTTCAGGGTCAGGAAGTTCGGCGGATACGGCAAGCTCTCGAAGCGGAACGTCGACGAGCTTATCAGCGGCGCCCGTATCGATGTAGACGATCACAAGGAGGACCCGCTCGACTTCACCCTCTGGAAGGCGGCGAAGGAAGGTGAACCGTACTGGGACAGCCCGTGGGGGCGGGGGCGCCCCGGCTGGCATATCGAGTGTTCCGCGATGTCGATGAAGTACCTTGGCGAGACCGTTGACATGCATGGAGGCGGGCAGGATCTCGTCTTTCCGCACCATGAGAACGAGATTGCCCAGAGCGAAGCCGCAACGGGAAAAACCTTCGTCAATTACTGGTTGCACAACGGGCTCCTGAACCTCCGCGGCGAGAAGATGTCGAAATCGACCGGCCATTTCTTCACGATCGAGGAGGTAAACGAGGAGTTCCACGGCGAGGTCATCAGGTTTTACCTTCTCTCGACTCACTTCCGCAGCAGGACCGAGTTCAGCCGTGAACGCCTGCGTGAAGCCGGAGCCGGGCTCGAACGTATACGCAACCTCTGTATCTTCATCGATGAAAGCGTGGAAAAGTTTGACGGAAAGGGAGGCGGTGTCTCGACACCGGAGACGGAGCAGCTACGGAGTCTCGTCGATGAGGTGAAACGTGAATTTCTAGAGGCGATGGACGACGATTTCAACAGCGGGGAAGCGATAGGGCACCTGTTCCGCATGGTGCGGGAGATCAATCGCGTACGGGCGGATCACGAGAAGGCACTCGCCGGTGACGCCGTGTTGCTCACGGCGGTCGTGGAGGCGCTCGAGATGTTCGATTCCATCCTCGGCCTTTTCAGGAATGGCCTGCCGAAGACCGGGCTGGAAGTCCCCGGTGAGGTCAGTGAACTCGTTGAGCAGCGGCAGGAGGCGCGCAGGACGAAGGATTGGGCGAAATCCGACGAACTTCGCGATCGCGTGGCCGAGTTAGGGTTCCTGATCGAGGACAGGCCCGACGGACCGCATCTGAAACCGAAGAGGCAATAAAGGCACGGTTCAGGCATGCTCGCCGGCCGTGCCGGCATGCGTGGAACTGATGGGCCGGACCCAGGTGCCGGGACACGGCCCTCGTTGTATCGATGCCGGAACGATGTCAGAAGATATTGTACGAAAGGCCAAGAGCCAATGTCAGCCTCGTCTCGATATCCTTCGGCCAGCGCGGCTTCGTGTCCTCGTTGTAGTCGTAAATCAGGAGATACCCGGCCTGGACCGTTATGACCTTGCCGATCTTGAGGAATAGGCTGTTATCCCACCGGAGCGAGGCGCCCCCGGCGAAGGCGGAGAACACCCTTGCCTCGGAGGAGAACTTCGAACTCTCCGAGATGGCGAAGTCGTAATTGGTGATCAATTCCGCTCCGATCTCTTTCCGGCTATTCTCGATCTCCACGGTGGCCGGATCGTCTGTGCTGCTGAAATCGATACCGTCGATCACGTCGATTGGGTCGAACTCCTGCCTGAAGGCGGCACCGAACCTCGTTTTCAGATTCTGCCTCTCCTTCTGTATAATGTCGATACCGAGCCCGATAGATTCGGTCAGCCTGAAGGGATCGAAGAACTCGCTGTGCTGGCTCTCGACGTTCAGTCCCACGTACGGGTTGATGTACATGGAGAACTTCACCTTGAACACGCTGTCAAGGAAGATCAGGTCGGCGTTTTCAATTTCCGTGTCGTCTCCGGTCTTTGCCTTTCCGAATTCCTCCTTGAGGGTGGTCAGCCAGTTTGTTTTTCCCGCGTCCCTCTCGGCGGATGCCTCGGACTTCAGCAGACAGCTCCGGGCGTCACGCTCATCCCCCGTCCAGCTGTTCGATACCGCTGTGAGATTGTAGCTTACACCGATGAACCCCTTGATCTTCCACGGACCCTCCTCGCCGGCGGAAAGCGCCGCGGGCAGCAGGAACAGGCAGAGCAGGACGATACAGAATCTCATTATCATTCCTTTCGTTCAGGCTTGCCGGCAGCTCGGCCGGTTGAGATTGAGATTTCAATACAACAATCCAGTGAAGATGTCAAACATGAATCAAGGGCCGCCGTGGGATTGCGGCGCTAGGGGCCGCTGCGGTTTGGGGGGAGGAGCATATAACGCACCGGCATGAGAAGAAACCAGAGGAGGATGGGGAGGAAGAAATTGATGGTGAGATTGACGAACTCGGTGCTCATCCAGAGCTGTTCGCTGTGCTTGTAGTGGCTGAGGAAAGTGAGAAACACGACGACGCTGTTGGCCGCGGTCAGGATGACGATACCGAGCACGCCGGAGCGTATCCTGGTCCGCATGTCGACCCGCGTAACGGCGATGACGAGCGACAGGAATACGATGGGGTTCAGCGAGATCTCCTCGGTGATGTTCATGGCCTGTTTCATGACGATCGGATACCCGAACAGCGCCAGGAGCGGCCGCGCACAGTGCGCCACGAGCATCATGTAGAATCGCCCGACCAGGATGTATGCAAGGTAGAGTACTAGAGACGCGGCGACGAAGCGGAGAAAGAAAAGCAGTACGCTCCTTGCGTTTCCGAACCCTTTTCCGCGTTCAATATCGTCCATGGCGGTTATCCGGTTGCGGGTGTCTCGCCGGAGACGGACTTCCCGCCGCCCGGTGCCTTTCCCGGATGTCTGACGATCTTACCCATCCAGAATATTACCAGGAGCAGCATGAAAATCGCGAAACTCACCTGCCAGAGATACCCGTGGAAGAAGTCGAAGAGCTCCCGTCTGTGATAAAGCACGAGGGAGATAAAAACCATACGTGTGAGGTTCAGCAGGTGGATCGAAGGGACGCCGATGAGCAGCCCGATCAGCTTTTCACCGATCCGTGCCGGGTATGCGCCGACGATCGAGAAGTAGATGATAGTCGTGTAGAGGCCCGTGCATTCCGCGATGACGATGAGGTTTTCCCCGCCGTGGTCGGTGAAGAACATGAACGATGACCCGGTGAGCGAGAACCGGTATCCGAGGTGTTCGAGAGTGAATGCGATCTCCCGGGCAACGATGTTCTGGAGATGAGCGACGAACATGGGGAAGCGTATCGTCAATAAATAGGAAAAAAGCCAGAGGATGAAAAAGAACCCAAGGAACAGCAGAAACTCACTCCGGAACGCCCTGCGGTTCCTTTTCGTCTTCAGGTCACCTTCTGGCTTCTTTCCTTGGCCCAATGAATTACTCTTCAAATAACCTCACGCTTTGCGCGTTACGCCCTGCTCGCGGCACGTCTCCTCATCAGCACCGCAGCGGCGAGGATCATGGCAAGAACCAGGATCGTCACAACTGGCAGCGTGAAGAGAGGCACCGGAATCGGCTCGATCACGTGGACAAGCTGGATGCAGGTGTCATAAACCGTGCCCGTAGCCGTATCCCACGCGATGATCGTAAGCGTATCCAGATCACAGATGTCGGCCGCACCAGCGTTCACGACAGCGTAGATGTCCTCGCACTCGCCGCCGGCAACGACAACAGCGCCACCCTGCGGGAAGCCTGCGCCGATATGACCGGTGCTCGCGATCTCGTAGGTGAAGCTGATAGCGCCTGCGCACGGATCACCGTTGCAGATCGAGAACGGG
>DAOVFR010000143.1 GCA_030672805.1 Candidatus Krumholzibacteriota bacterium | reverse complement strand
CCCGTTCTCGATCTGCAACGGTGATCCGTGCGCAGGCGCTATCAGCTTCACCTACGAGATCGCGAGCACCGGTCATATCGGCGCAGGCTTCCCGCAGGGTGGCGCTGTTGTCGTTGCCGGCGGCGAGTGCGAGGACATCTATGCTGTCGTGAACGCCGGTGCGGCCAACATCTGTGATCTGGATACGCTTACGATCATCGCGTGGGATACGGCTACGGGCACGGTTTATGACACCTGCGTCCAGCTTGTCCACGTGATCGAGCCGATTCCGGTGCCTCTCTTCACGCTGCCAGTTGTGACGATCCTGGTTCTTGCCATGATCCTCGCCGCTGCGGTGCTGATAAGGAGGCGCGTCAGGGCATAGCAACGGGCAGCGAGATCCAAAAGCTGCAAAACCGGTGCGGGGAGTTTCCCCGCGCCGGTTTTTTGGTGTGTCCGGCAAGCCGCACCCACTTGGATCCGGGAATCCTTTCCCCCGTGTGCGGACTGTCATTTCCGTTCTTTCCTTCGAATTTTCACTCTGTTACTATTGCACCCGGTTGTTTGCGTAATGGATGAACGTATCCTGCCACTTCTTTCGAAACAGGTTTTATGAGCGGCACGGTCTTTACGGGCGCCTCCTATTCTGACCTCGAACCGGCACTCCTTTCGGAGTTCGAATCCGCCAGGAGAAAGGACCCGTTCGGCCCTGTCGACATACTGGTAGGTTCGAACCTGCTGGGTGTGTACCTGAAGAGGATGCTCACAGGAGCGGCCGGCGAGCTTTTTAACGTACGGTTCTCTACCTTTGTCGATCTCATCTCGTCACTGGAGGTCTCGTCGCGGAGGCCCCCGGGTCCGATGCTGCCCGCATACGGTGACCGGATGATAGTGAGCGGGCTGCTCGACGAGCAGGGACTCCCCGCTGTTTTCGATGGGGTCTCGGGAACGAGAGGGTTCGGTGAAGCCCTTCTCGCCACCTTCACCGATCTCGACGAGGGGGGATGTTCGCATGACACTGCGATCGATCTTCTGCGGGATTCGGGGTCCGCGGGGGTAATACGGGAGAGATTGAAGGGACTGTTCGCCCTGTACGTACGGTACCGTGAGCGGGTGCTCGAAGTGGGGGGGGACGTGCACACCCGTTTCTCACGCGCCGCGGACCTGGCAGGAGACATCCGGAACAACACACCGCTTTTCGTATACGGGTTCTACGATTTCAACGAACTCCAGTGGAGGCTGTTGGGGACGCTGGCAGCGGGGCAACGTGTCGTCCTGTTCGTGCCGTGGTGTGAGGAAGAGCCCTATGAATTCTCGAGGGCGACGATCGAGAGGCTCGGGCGTGAAGGATTCGACATCGTTCAAGCCCGCCCAACCGGCGCCGACAGAACGGGGAATGTGAGAAAGATTGTAATAAGCGCACCGGGTGAGGTGGAGGAGGCGAGAGCAGTCGTCCGCAGGATCCTCGATCTTGCCGGAACAAACGGACGCAGGTTCAACGAGATCGGTGTGTTGCTGCCTTCGTGGGAGGCGTACTGGCCGGTTTTAAAAAGCATGCTTGATGAAGCGCGCGTTCCGTATTCGGCCATGAGGCCGTCCCTCGCGGATGAGAACCGGTACGCCCGGGGAGCGCTCAGACTGCTCGGGCTGCTTGCCGGAGGAATCGAACGCGGCGACCTCGTCGATTTTCTCCTTTCCGCTCCGCTCTCCTTACCGGAGGGGCAGTCCGGACTGTCCGATCCCTTCTCGCTGTGGGTGCGAAAGAGCGCGGAGGCGGGCATGCTCGGTGATTCAGGGTGGGTCGTGGAGAACGGGCGTTTCATGGAGCTCCTGCTCAGGGCAGACGGTGATGGCGGATCGTCCGGGGAAGCTGCAGCGGCCCGTACCGTCCATAAGGTTCTGGAAAGACTGGAGAGTGGGTCCGGCGAGTTCGGCGCAAGACATTCCTGGAGCTGGTTCGCGGACCGTTTCACCGTGCTGATCAGTGATATTTTTTCTGAATCACCCCGCGGCAAAGAGGTACACGGCTGTATCGGGAAGCTCGCGGCGCTCGATGCGATATCGGATGAAATTCCGTTCGAGATGTTTGCGAGGATCGCCGGGGAAGCCCTCCGTGCTCCAAGGGGGCATCATGGACGCCTGTTCGGCTCCGGGATCAACGTGCTGCCGATCGGCCGGGCGAGGGGTCTGTCGTTCGGGACGGTCTTCGTGCTCGGCTGCACAGAGAGCAGCCTTCCCGGGTCTGTGCGGCAGGACCCGTTCCTGAAGGATAACGAGAGGCGGGAGATCGGCACACTCACCGGCGGCGCGGTCTCACTTCCGGAGAAAATCGGAAGACTCGAGGAGGAAGCCCTCCTTTTCGTACTCGCCGCGCGTAGCGCCCGGGAGGAACTTTTCTGCAGCTACCCTAGATTCGAGGAGGGAACGGGAAGAGAAAAGATGCCGTCGTCTTATCTGCGATTCATCGGATGGGAAGGCGCCGGGAACTGCGGTGTGGTGGAATTCATGCGGATTACCCGTCACGGCGAACGAGCCGGTGAAGGAGCCCTGCTAAGCCCGCACGAGTACGATCTCGTTCAGGCCGGGGCATTTGCTGACGGAGCCGGCGCTCTTCCGGAAAACGTGTTCTTTTCGCGGGGCGCGGCGCTCGTCGAACAGAGGTGGGGTACAGGGCGGTTCACATCCTACGATGGGGTTTTTGCTTCGCAGCGAGTGCTGGAAGAACTGCACGCGATGCTCGAGAAAAGGGAATGGAGTTTTTCTCCGACATCGCTCGAGAGATACGCGAGGTGTCCATTCGCTTACTTTCTTGGGAATATCCTGAAGATCGAGCGCATGGAAGAACCGGAGCGCATTCTCTCGCTCACCCCCCTTCAGCGCGGCAGCCTCGTCCATGAGCTTCTTGCGCTTTGCTACCGTGCATTCAGGGAAAATGGTCTTCTGCCACTCGAACGATCCGATGGGCGGGAAGTGCTCGGAATTGCTGCGGGGATCGTCGAGGGCGTACTGTCGCGCTATCCGGAGCGTGAAGCGGTAGGCCTGCCGGTTTTCTGGGAGATCGAAAAACGCCTGATCGCCGAATCGGTCAGACTCTTTTTGGAGGATGAGCTGGACGAGGCAGGTGAGTATGAACCGGTCCACTTCGAGAAACCGTTCGGAGGAATAGGCAAAGGCGGGACGGTGGAGTTCGAGACGGGGAACAGGTCGATAAGGTTCCACGGGAGAATAGACCGGATAGACCTTTCCGCCGACGGTCGTTTCCGGGTGATCGATTACAAGACGGGAACTCTACGGCAGAAGGACCAGGATATGGGAGGTGGTGCGTACCTTCAACTGCCTGTCTACCTGCATGCTGCATCGAGGCTGCTCGAAAGGCCCGTGACGGAGGGTGCCGCGGAGTACCGGAGAGTCTGGCTCGGCGGCAGGGAGCGTGTTGTTTTTACGGGCGCCCGGTGGGATAGCGATGGCGTTGAGCTCGGGCGCATCCTCGATGTGATCATCGACGGTATCGAGCGAGGCCTGTTCTACGCTCCGTCGGAGGACAGGTTGTGTACGCACTGCCGGCTGCGGCCCGCCTGCCCGTCAGGAGTCGGTCGGCTGTTCAAGCGCAAGGCCCGCCGGGACCGGCGGTGTCTCGACTACCTTGTCCTGAGGGGGAGGGATTAATGACGGGAAACGGGCGGGATCTTGTCGACGGGGCGTCGAGGATCGAGGCCGTCGAGAACCTCGAGGCGTCCTTCTGTATCGAGGCAGGTGCGGGAACGGGCAAAACAAGTCTCCTCGTTGACAGGTTTCTTTCGGTTATTCATGCCGGGAAGGCAAGGGCCGGCCGGATAGTCGCGATCACCTTCACCGAGAAGGCCGCGGGGGAGATGAAGGCGCGTGTTCGCCGCGAGATAATGAAAGATCTCGAAGACGGCAGCCTCGATGAGCAGGTTCGCCGGAGGCTCGAACGGGCCGCACACGAACTGGAGCGGGCGCCGATCTCGACGATTCACTCGTTCGCCGCGTCGATTCTCAGGGAACATCCTCTCGAGGCGCTGATCGATCCGGGCTTCCGGCAGCTCGATGCACTCGATGCGTCACTGTTGATCGATGAATGCTGGAATGGATTCATCGCTCGCGTGTCGGGCCACCGCGAGAAACTGCTGAAACGCCTCATCTCGTTCGGGATCACGGTCGAGAAACTCGGGGTCCTGGCCCGCCAGTTCTACGAGCGCCGCGGGGAGAGATCGCTTTCGGGCATATTCTGCGGCGATGCGGAGATTGTCGCCGACCGGTCCGTTCACGGCCTCACTGCCGGTGGGACGGGCACTCACGATACGGGGCATGGATGCATCGATGCAGAGACCGTGCGTGACAGAGTCAGACGGGCCGCCGCCGATCTTAACAACATGGCACGGGATTACTGCATCGATTACGGAGACCGGGGTTACCGGGAGATCGAGGACTTTTCGGGACGCGTCGGGGTCATCGACAGCCTCGATGGGCAAGAGCTGGAAGATTACCTGCTGCTCGTCCGGCTGCCGAAGGCAAAAGGCAACAAGAAAAACTGGAGGCCGCCGGAGGAATGCACGAGGCAGAAGGAAATAACCCGTGAGCTGGCCGTAATCCGGGAGGAATACAGGAAAAGCTGCACCGACGATCTGAGGGACGAGCTCGTGGGATGGTTTGGGGAGTTCGAGGAATTCGTCGACGAGCGGAAAAGGGCCGAGGGCGTGCTCGACTTCGACGACCTTCTCATCAGGACAAGAAAGCTGCTCGATGACGAGAAAGCCCTTCAGTCATTGAGAAGACGGTACCGGTATTTTCTCGTGGACGAGTTTCAGGACACCGACGCGTTACAGGCGGAGATCGTCTACCTTCTCGCCGGCGCTCCGGAGGATCCGCCCGGCTCGGAGCCGCAGCCCGGCAAGCTGTTCATCGTAGGCGATCCGAAACAGAGCATCTACCGGTTCCGGGGAGCCGACGTCGAGATATACGAAGAGGTGAAGGAACGCCTGTCCCGGCAGGGTTCGTATCGAAAGATCACGCAGAACTTCAGATCGGTGCCCGGTATCCTTGACTGGGTGAACGATGCCTTTTCCGTGATAATACAGAGGCCCGAAGACGGCAGGTTCCAACCGGCGTACGAGCCGATACATCCGTTTCGTGGCGAAGAGGGTCACGCCGTGGTCCAGCTCGACCTCGAGCCGGGCAGTGCGGACATGGGGGCGGGAGAGATCCGCAGGATCGAGGGTGAGGCGATAGCCCGCCTCATAGAGGGAATCGTACGTGACGGGCGGGTGGTGCTGGACCCCGGGACGCGAAATCTGCGTACCGTCAGGTACGGCGACATAGCCGTTCTCTACCGCGGGACGACGGGTATAGAGAATTACGAGGATCCGCTCCGGGCAGCAGGCATTCCTTATGTCGTGGAAGGTGGCAGACTGTACTATACGCGTCAGGAGATCCGCGATCTCGCCGCCGCCCTTTCCGCGATCGAGGATCCCCGGGACCCGCTCTACCTCGTTGCAGCCCTTCGCTCTCCCCTCTTCGGGTTCAGCGATGAGGAGATTTTTCTCTACACGCGGGCCGGCGGCAAACTCCGGTACCTTGGTGGCGGCGTTCCGGCAGGTGATGAGTTCGTTGATTTTGCCGCGGCATTCGAATTGCTTGCCGGGCTCCATCACGCAAGAAACGACAGGGGGGCGGCCGGCACCCTCGATGAACTTCTTCACGGGACCGGTTACCGGGAGTTGTGTCTGCTCAGACCGCACGGGCAGCAGCGGGTCCTGAACGTCGAGAAGGCACTCGGCATCGCACGTTCGTTTGATGGAAAATCGTACACGTTCAGGCACTTCACCCGCTGGTTCCGCGGGCAGGAGACGCTCGGCGCGGCCGAGGGTGAATCGCCTCTCGTCGAGGATGGCGGAGAGGCCGTCAAACTGCTTACGATTCACAAGTCGAAGGGGCTTCAGTTTCCCGTCGTCATTCTCGCGAATCTTGTCCAGCGGAAGGGACCGCTTCCCAGGCTTCTGTTCGGAAAACGGGGGGGTATCGATTTCAAGATAGGCGATTACGTCGAGACAAGCGGTTATGCATCAGCGGCCGGACGTGAGGGTCAGCGTGAGGAAGCTGAAGCGGCACGGCTTCTGTACGTCGCTGCCACGAGGGCCGGAGATCTCCTCGTCATTCCCTGGATACCGGGGAAGGGGGGGTTCTTCGAAATCTTACGTGACATGCTGCCAGGTATAGTGGATGAAGAAACGCCCACGGGCGATCCGCCCCCTGGCGGTGCAGCAGCAGGCGCCGGCCCGCCGGTGCGCTCCGGTGGCGCCGCCGCTGCTGCAAAACGCCGCGTCGTCACCTGGAAGGTGTCCGATCTCCCTGAACTGGATTTCACTCCAAGACCTTTCGTTTCGCTGCGGCGGTGGACCGATCGCAAAGCAGCCGGCGCACGCCGCAAGCGCGAGAGATGGCTCGTTGCCCGGAAAAACCTGCTCGATGCCGGATCCCGGTCGCCATACGTCATCTATCCGTCGGCCGTGGAGGAGGTCCCGGCACGGCGGTCCGAGGAGCCGGCAGCGGACCGGTCGTGCGTTATCGAGGGTGAAGCCCGTGAGGCGGAACGGGCCGCGATGTTCGGAATCGCATTCCACCGTATCATGGAAACG
>DAOVFR010000058.1 GCA_030672805.1 Candidatus Krumholzibacteriota bacterium | reverse complement strand
CAAGGAGTATATCGGTCCACACGCCTTCCTGAAGGCATACCGGTTCGTCGCGGACAGCAGGGACGAGGCGCCCCGCGAGCATCTCGAGCCGCTCGATGACAAGCACGGCCTGTGGCGGTGCCACACGATATTCAACTGTGTCGAGGCGTGCCCGAAGAATCTGAACCCGACGAAGGCGATTTCGGAGCTCAAGAAGGAGCTCGTCAAGGGCAGGCTCTAAAGGACGGAACCCGGTGCGATCCCGGTGTGTATCATGTGTCGCGAGGTATCCGCACCGGGTGTCGCGTTCATCGCATTGAACACAGATGGCGGGATCGGGGCCATGTCGCTCCAAAAGGGTTTCAATTACGCGCTTGCCCGCGACGGAACAAACGAGTTGATCGAAGCAGAATATATCGTTCGGTAGAACGGGGCGGATCGTTCAAGAAAGGGGAATACCGTAAAGTGATCAGTGATCGGACCGGAACAATGAAACGTGTCGCCGCCGCCGCGCTGGCAGCCGCTGCCATGCTTGCCATCGCCTGCTCGACGAGAGTGAATGACCCGGACACGGCAATAAAGAAGATGCTGGGGGCGTACGGGGGCGCCGGGAAAGTGAAGCTGCTCACGAGCTACACGGGGAAGGGATTCATGAGGGACCTTGCCAGAAAGCAGGTTGTGCGGAACCACCCCTTTGACATCTGCCAGAGGGGCGCACTGATCAAGAACAGGCTGATGAAGGTCACCAAGGGGAAACTCACCGAGGTCATGGTTACGTATTTCGACGGGACCGAGGCGTACCAGTGGAAGTACGGCGGGACGATAAAGACCGTCAACCGCTGGGAGTTCGATCTGCTCAAGTACAAGTTTCCCCTGATTCTCACCTGGATCCAGGAATCGGATATCACGGGTGAGATCGTCACGGGAGAAAACGACAGCGCCGTGTGTCTCCTCCGCTTCGAGAACGGCAACGACATCGTGACCCTGACACTCGACAGCAAGAGTTTCTTGCTAGAGAAGGTCGAGATCCTCAGCGCCGCCGACACGGCATTTGTCTACTCGGAGGAGTATGGCGACTACCGCAAGGTGGACGGCATCTATTTCCCGAACAGGTTCAGGGGATGGTACAAGGGGAGTAAGTACTACGAGTACATGATACCCGTGATCGAGTACGGGGTGGAACTTCCCGATTCGATCTTCAGCCTGCTTTCCAGTGACAGCGCCGGTGTGTGGAAGGAAAAGGCACAGACGGAAACGGACTGACCTTCCCGCCCGCGCAGCAGCACCCCGTTTTCGGGTATTCACGCCGGTTCCGGCGGAAATGGCGTGGGCCCGGCCCGGGGCGCTACAGCAGTTCGCTCACCTTGAATAACGGATAGAACCGGTATCCCGCCCCGGCGATCGCTTCCGTTGCGCCCTCCTCGCGGTCGACAAGAACGACGATTGCCACGATCGTTCCTCCTCCGTCGATGACGGCCTGGGCGGCCTTGAGAAGCGATCCACCCGTGGTGACGACGTCTTCGAGGATAACGACCCTCATCCCCTCTTTCAGGTTTCCCTCGACGCGCTTCCTGGTCCCGTGACCCTTTGTTTCCTTCCTGATCAGGAACCCTTCCTTTTCGAGTCCCCGTTCGGCTGATATGGCAAGCAGCGCCCCGATCAACGGATCGGCGCCGATCGTCGGGCCGGCGAAGGCGTCGAACACCTCGTCGCGGAGTGCGTCGAGGATCAGCCGCGCGGTGAGGTAGAGACCGCGGGAGTGGAGCGTCGTCATCTTTCCGTTGATGTAGTAACTGCTCTTTTTCCCTGATACGAGAGTGAAGTCGCCTTTGAGGATCGATCGTTTGATGAGTATGCTTTTGAGTTCTTCGAGTTCGTTCATCGTCACTCCCATCGATCGTTACAAGGAGTATAATGGATTCTGTTTGTCCGCCGTACCGCTCCGGCCGGCGGTGTCTACCTGGTAAGGAACGTTACACCAAGAGTGATCTGGTAGATATCGGTCCGGTTGCTCCCGGAAAAGAAATATGCGGGATGTTCGTCGCCGCTTCCCGAGAAAACGTAGTGGTACTTTCCGTGCAACTCGAGCCTGAGCTGCTTCCCTACTCTATACTGGAATCCGGCCCCGCCATAGACGCCGAACTGGTTGTCGGTCAGGCTACCCTCGAAGAAGAAACCGGGGATAGCCGCGGTAATGGTGTAGAGTCCGAAACCCGTCTCTACTGACCCGTACAGTCTGCGTGTGAAGGGCCGCGTCGCATAGAGTCCGGCTGTCAGTGAGTAGATCCGGAGCTCCACCCCCCTGTTCAATCCCGTGAATTCGATGTTCTTCTCGACGCTTTTCGATTCGCCGAAGTTGTGGGAGGAAAGAGATATGCTGATACCGAACCATTGGGCGAAGCCCTCGACGAAGTAGACCTCCATCTCCGTGCCGCTCCCGAATATCGTATCCAGTTCGCCGGAGGTGAGAAGCCCGCCGAGACGGAGGCCGAGCAGTTCCCTGCCCTTGATGCCCTGCGCCGTCGCCGTAGGGGACGCGATCGCCGCGAGTGTGACGGTCAGCAGCATACAGATATAGTGATTTCTCAACATCGTATAGAACATAACATGTGCGGTGGGAACGGGCGAACACAAATCACCGGAGGAGGGTGAGTTTGCACACCGCAAGCAGCCGAACGCCGTCCCGGAGGGCGGCGATGTAGACGCCCGAGGCGGCAAGGACTCCCGATCTGTCGCGTCCGTCCCATTGTACGCTGGCCGTTCCCGCAGCGTCGGTCCTCAGGCGGTAACTCCTGATCTCGGCGCCCGTAACGGAGTAGATCACAACGTCGAGCACGCTGCCGGGAACGCCGGTGCATCGTATCTCGGTCACGGGATTGAAGGGGTTCGGATAGTTCGCGAGCGTATTGTTCCGCGCCGGTGTTTCCGGGATTGCTGTCCGTGCGTGTTCCGCGAGGGAGAATCGTTTTCCCTTACCCGGATCGATCCCGTCACCACCGCCGCCGGGCTGCGGCGTGGGCCGCGCAAGTTCGGAGATGCCGTCGACGTTGATATGCCCGAACGGACCGGTGCAGTCATCGACGATCGTGATGTAGACATCGTGTCCGGAGAACGGTTCGAGATCCCAGAACCGCTCGTCCACCAGGTCGGTGTCCCTGCCCGTTTCCCTGTAGATGATATCATCGTTCGACGCGTCGCATAGCGCGACGTAACAGGAATCGGGATAGTCGCCGCCGCCGACGAGGAGCCGCATCGAGCGGCCCGTTACGGTGAAGGTTTCCGAACGGATGGCGCCCCTCGCCCCATCGCCCTGGAACGAGCCGGGCTGGACACCGCGGAGGGGGCCGTCGAATTGTTCGTATGTCCCGATCCACCAGTTTCCCTCGAACCCTGTCACTGTGGAATCATCGCCGCGGTATAGCGGGTTATCCCCGAAGACGGGCTGGTGATCGAAGGCGGTTCCCCAGAGGACGGTCCATCCGTTTCCTGGCGGTTTTCCCGGGATGACCTCGGGGATGTCCCCGTTCCACGTGAGGGTGTCGAAGCGGATCGTCGAGATCTCGATCCCGCCCTGTGCCATATAGAGCGAATGCCTCGAGAAGATATGCCTGCCGGACCCATCGATCCCGGTGAGTTCGACTGCGTGCCCGCCGTCGATGATCGAGCGCGTGATGATGTCCCATCCCGAGGCGAGTGAATCGGACGACATGTGGGAGATGCCGCCGACCGCCTCCTCCGTGAAGAAAAGGTGATACAGCTGGTTCCGTTTAAGAAGGAAGGTGCTCTCGATCGCGTGCCAGTTGTTATGGATATACAGCGGCCCGGCATCCGACCAGTTGAAGAAATCCTCGCTGCTCGCCAGCGCCACGGCCCCGAGTCCGTCCCTTGTTTTTACCGTGTGGGAGAGGTATAGCACTCCGCCGTCGTCGAGGAAGCCCGGGTCGCGGTAGTTCGACCAACAGTCTTCCTCCCATGATATCCATGCGGTATCGCCGTGGAATGGTGTGAAGACGGCCAGAGGAGTCTTGTGCCATGCTGACGGGTCCGTGGTCATGGCCTGGCAGGTTCGCTGCGCGATGTGACTGTTCACGCCGGTGTAGAACATCATGTACTGTTCGGCATGCGGGTAACGGATGACGGACGGCGCCCAGACGTTGTATCCGTCCCAGCTCCCCGGTCCCGGCCGGAGCACCGGCCCGTGGACGATCCAGTGTACGAGATCGGGAGACGAGGCATAGCCGAAGACACGCTCGCCGTCGATGATGTAGTAGAGATGAAACGTCCCGTCCAGCTCGATCAGCGAGTGGTCCTTGACCAACCTGCCCGGATCGAGGAAAACGGCCCGCTCGAAATCGAACGAGACCAGGGCGGATCGAGAAGCTGCAGGAACGAGAAGCAGGTATGCGGCGATAGGCATTGACAGCAGTCCCCACGCGAGGTTCTTGATGGTTCCATGTTGTTTTGAATTCAAGGTCGACATCCTTCTCGAGGGCAAACGATCAGCGGAGAAGAATCAGCTTGGACGTGAAGACCTCCTTGCCGATCTGGAGGCGGCAATAGTAGACCCCTGAGGGTATGGCTCTCTTCCTCGAGAGGGCGGGGTTCCAGACGTACTTGTAGCTGCCGGTCGGCTTCGATCCGAGTCCGGTCCTGTCGATGAGCCTGCCGGCGACGTCGTAGAATGCGATCGTGATCGGCTTGTTGCTTCCTTCCGGTCCCACGGAGTACGGGATTGTCGTTGCGGGGTTGAACGGGTTGGGGAAGTTCGTGCCCAGCGAACTCCGGATCCCTGGTGTAATCCCCATGATGAAGAGCGGTCCATGGCAGGCCGGATCGTCGGTTCCGACCTCGACTATATAGTAGTAATAATCTCTCGATGGATCCTCGCACCTGTCCAGGAACCGGAATCCGCGGGATCTCGTCACGGGCATGCTGTTTCTTCTCGTCATCGTCCCGAGGTACGGTTCGGCACCCCTGTATATATCGAATTTCGGGTTAGAATCGCAGCACTTCACCGACCACCGGACCAGGATGCCGCCGTCATGATGCTCGGCGGCCGCGGACGAGATGAATACCGCCGTCTCGATGGTCAGAGTGAGAGCGAGCCATTCCGAGCCGCCCGCGGCGAGCTGCACGTTCTCGGCGAGCGTATCCTTGTAGCCCGGCGCCCCGGCGAGCACCGAGTATGTCCGGGCGGGCAGCCCGTTGAATACGAAGGTGGTATCGGAGAAGTTCTTGAATGTCCCGATCACGTTCGATCCGTCGTCGAACAGCGTGACGCGGCACCCGTCGGGCACGCCGCCGAGAACGTCGGACCTTACCACGCCGCTGATGTCACCGTCTGGCCGCTCGATCCAGTAGGTTTCATCATCGTCCCTGAAGTGGAAGTAGTGATAACCGCTGTCGGGGAGCACTGCCGCGATGTTCGGCGGGCTCAAGCCGAGCGCCGCCACGCCCCATACATAACTCCATCCCCAGTGCTTGGGCAGGTAGGAACCGTTCATGGTGAATTTGAAGAAGATCGTATCGGGGTTTCCCGGCTCGTTGATGAACTTGAGCTTCCGCCAGAGATGGACACCGAGAGAGTCCATGTTGTTGGCCGGGTCGTCCGGTTCGCACGTGATTCCGTTGAAGCTCCCGACGAGCTGGACCGATTCTATTTCGTAAGCGGATGCACCTGTAACACAAAAGAAAAAAGCACAGGTTAGTGAAATACCCCTAAACAGCCGCTGCATGCGCGTCACTTCCCTTTTTGGTGCGTTACTATAGTTGCCTCGACAAAAAGGATATTTGTCAGTCTTGTAAATTATACCGTAAAAATCAGTTAAAGTCAACATGGATGCCCGGCACACCTTTACCCGGGATCCCCTCTTTCCTGCAACCTTTGCAAGGACCATACCTCAGGCCGCAAGGTATAGAATTTGCATCGAGATACCACTATAGAAGGTTGAAGTGGGCGTAACAACCTTTTATCAAACGAATTGCACTGTACGCACGTGTGTGCGGTGCGGCAGTCGGCGTTTGCGGTGTCGGATTATGCAATCGAGGTGGCCTATTGAAAACATTGACGCACGATGAGACATTCGAATCCCGCGACATGTTCAGTAAGGCCGAATCCTTCCTTCAGCGCGGGAATCATGACAGGGCCCTGGAGTATCTCGGGGAAGCACTCAAGATCAATCCGAACCATCCAGACTATCTTTCCTTCAAGGGGCTCTGTATCAGCCTGGCGGGTGACACGATCGAGGGCGAGAAGATGTGTCGAAGGGCCGTCAGTCTCGATTCAAAGAGTCCGACCGTCTTCGTGAATCTCGGCAAGGTCCTCCTCGAGCAGGGATTGCGCAACGAAGCAAGGAAGATGTTCACGAAGGCCTACAAGATAGACAACACCAATGCTCCAGCCGCCCTCGAGCTTTCGCGGATGGGGGTCAGAAGGCACTCCGTCCTGCCGTTTCTCGATCGAAGCCATCCGTTCAACAAGTCCCTCGGCAAGCTCCGCGCACTGCTGCTCACGAGGAAGGATCCCGGTCTGAAAAAGCTCTAGTATCGTTTCATGCACGCCGTTACTATTATTCCTGCTATACGATTAGTGGCTGTAAGACTTTCGAAGGACGTGCTCATGTTCAAAAGATTCGAGCCGCCCCTTTACATCGGCCTGTTCGTCCTGTCCGTTACGCTGCTTACGGCAGTCTCGTGTTCCGGCCCGAACACAGCCCGGGACAGAGGGGTCGGCGAGACATGGACGGAGGAGCGGTCGGTGCTCGACAGGGCGGTCGAGACGCTGCTCGAGGCGGAGCGCTATGGCGAAGTGATCGTGATCGCCGACAGTCTCACCGCCGGGGGTGTCGGGGACATCAGGATCCTGGCCCAGAAGGCCTATGCGTTGGGTGCACTCGGCAGGTTCGGCGAGTCGGTCGGGCTGTACGAGAAGGTGCTGATCGAGGATTACTCTTCGTGCGAGAATCACCTGAACTTCGGCGTCTTTCTCATGCGAATGGGCAAGTTCGGGAGGGCAATCACCGAGTTCAAGGAGGCGATGGGGTTCTGCAACACTCGTAACAGGGCGATGATTCACCGGAATGTTGCCGTTGCCAACCTGAAGCTCGGCAGGCGGACCGCCGCGATGAGCGAGGTCGAGCTGGGGCTGCGCACCCTCCCCGATGATCCCTACCTGGCCGGTCTCAAGGCGATGCTTATTGCCGGGTCCGACCCCGCAGCGGCGGAAAGCCTCTTCGTGAAGGCACGGAAAGAGGCAGGGGCGAGTCCCGATTTTCTCTGCCAGTTCGGTATGCTTCTGCTTAAGGATGGGCGGACCGTCGAGGCGGCGGAAGTCCTCGAGGAGGCGCTGCGCCTCCGGCCCGGGGACCGTGAGGCGGCTTACAACCTGGCGCTGGCCCTCATCGGTTCGAAGCGCCCGGGGGAAGCGGAAGCACTTCTCCGCGGTCTTTCGGACACGGAACCCGGCGACGAGGTCTCTCTTTTACTGGCAAAGGCTCTTTTCAGGCAGGATCGTTTCGACGAAGCACTGGGGATGTACAGGGAGGCGCCTCCAACACCGGAGACTATGGACCGCATCGCGATGTGTTACCACGGGCTCGGCGATCTCGACGGGGCCCTCGAATGGGCCGCGAAGGCCGTCGAAGCGAGGCCGGACTGGCCCGTAGCGCTCATCAACATGTCGGTCATAAGGGCCGCCCGGGGAGAACTTGACGAGGCGGAGTATGCCCTGGAGCGTGTGATCGAACTCGATCCCGAGAACCTCACCGCGCGGATCAATCTCCAACGTATCAGAAGCGAACGCGAGCAGAGGAACGAGTAGCACATTCTTGTGTGCGCGCCGGTCCGGAGAAAACGGTTGTTTTTTCGTACCGATATTCTATACAATGACCGCGGTGGAGAAACAATAGTTCTCTGGAACCGTACTTACAGGTAGGGATTCCAGAGACGGAGGTTGGGAGAAATGTACTGTCGATACTGTGGAAGGGAATTACAGGAGGGGGCTGATTTCTGCCTTGGCTGCGGGAAGGAATTGGTCCCGGGGAAGGTTCCCGTCACGAAGAAAATGTACGAGTACGAGATATTCAGGCTCAAGCCGCCGAAGGAGACGAAAAACCCCGGTGTTGCCGCATCGCTGGGTTTTATCCTGGGATGGTTGCTTCTCGGGCCGGTCGGTTACATCTACCTTGGACAGTGGAACTGGTTCTGGATCACGTTCGTCATACAGATTGTCGCCTATCCCGTGACGTTGTTCGTCGTTTACCCGCTGTTTCCAATCCTCTTCGCAATCCACCAGTACCAGATGGCGAAGGATCTGAACGAAATACTGGTACTAGAACGCAAAGGTTACATGATGGAGGTGGAGGGGGAGAGTGGGGATGGCACGCCTGACGAGGGCATATAGGTCGAAAGGAATTGGAATTTGGACCGCAATCTTGCCCTTGAGTTAGTTCGAGCAACCGAGGCGGCGGCTCTCGCATCTGCACATTACCTCGGAAAAGGGAATCCCCCCGAAGCCGAAAAAGCGGCTGCCCTGGCAATGGAGCTTGCAATACGGGGCTTCAAGCTTACGGGAAAGATCATCTTCGGTGAGGAGCGAACCGATCAGGGGCCGGTCCTCTGTTCCGGTGATGAGGTCGGTGCGGGAGAGGGGCCGCGAGTGGACGTCGCACTTGAGCCGATCGAATGTATCAACTCGCTAGCCGATGGACACGGAAACGCGATTTCGGCGATAGCGCTCGGTGAGAAGGGGACCTTCAAGCATATTCCCGAGAAACACATGAAGAAGATCGCCGTTGGCCCCGAGTCGGCGGACGTTATCGACCTGAACCTGTCCGTGTTCGATAACCTCGTGCGTATCGCGGAGACGAAACGGATCTACGTCGAGGACCTCACCGTATCGATCATCGACCGTGACCGGCACCGGGAACTGATCGAGAAAGTGCGGCAGGCGGGGGCGCGGATAGAACTGATCAGGGATGGAGATCTCGCCGCCGCGATCGCAGCGGCGCTTCCCGGCACCGGTGTGGACGTGCTGATGGGTATCGGGGGGACGAAACAGGGAATCATCGCCGCCGCGGCGCTTGCCTGTATAGGGGGAGGATTCCAGGCGCAGGTGCTTCCGGACGGCACCTTCGATGCGGAACATGTGCCCGACGAGTACGGGAAGATCTACCAGGCGAGCGATCTCGTCGGAGGGGAAAACGTCATGTTCGCGGCGACCGGCGTTACGCATAATAACTTTCTCGAGGGTATCATGTTCCGGCCCGGCGGCGCGGTCACGCACAGCGCCGTGTTCAGGAGCAAGTCGGGGACGCTGAGATTCCTGAAGACGGAGCATTTCTTCGACAAGACCCCCGATTATACATAGCAGTACGCGCATCGAGGAGCGGCGGGCGGCACGCCAGGCGTGGCTCGGTTTTCCGAGACAACCCGGACAGGACAGGTATGGAGGATCTCTTTTCGCAGAAGGTTCCGCCACC
The DNA here is from genome assembly GCA_030672805.1 of Candidatus Krumholzibacteriota bacterium. GTDB lineage: Bacteria > Krumholzibacteriota > Krumholzibacteriia > Krumholzibacteriales > Krumholzibacteriaceae > DAOVFR01. Next base: position 1,568 of record DAOVFR010000058.1, on the reverse strand, counting down.
GCTGGCGGAACGTATGAGGCCGCGGAGTCTCGATGCATTCGTCGGCCAGCAGGAGATCGTCGGGGAAGGCAGGATCCTCCGGAGGATCCTCGAGAAGGGCACGCTCGAGACATCACTCATCTTCTGGGGGCCGCCCGGCTGCGGGAAAACGACGCTCGCCCACCTGATCGCGAACTCCATGGACGTGCATTTCGTCTTCTTCTCCGCCGTGACCGCCGGCATAGCCGAGGTGAGAAGGATCGTCGCCGAGGCGGAGAAAAGGTTGAGACTATCCGGGCGGAGGACAATCCTCTTCGTCGACGAGATCCACCGGTTCAACAAGGCCCAGCAGGACGGGTTCCTGCCCCATATAGAGAAAGGGACGATTGTTCTTATCGGCGCGACAACGGAGAACCCGAGCTTCGAGGTGATCGGGCCCTTGCTGTCCCGGTGCCGCGTGTTCGTTCTTCAGAGCCTCGGCGAGGATGACATCGTGGCGATCCTGAACGCCGCTCTCGGGGACGGGGAGCGCGGGTTCGGAGAACGGGATATAAGGATATCGGACGATGACATACGGTACATTGCGCATCTGTCGTACGGAGACGCGAGGACGGCGCTAAACATTCTCGAGATGGCCGTCGAATCACTCGATGGCTCGCCGGGCGGTGTCGAGATCACGCGCGTCGTCATCGAGGAGGCCGCACAGCGGAAGAGCATCCTCTATGACAAGAAGGGAGAGGAGCACTTCAACCTCATCTCGGCGCTGCACAAGTCCCTCAGGGGCGGTGACCCCGATGCGGCGCTTTACTGGACGGCCAGGATGCTCGAGGCGGGCGAGGACCCGCTCTACATTGCCCGGAGACTTGTCCGGTTCGCCTCGGAGGATATCGGCAATGCCGATCCGCAGGCGCTCCAGGTGGCCTTGAACGCAAAGGATGCCTTTCACTTCACCGGCCTGCCGGAAGGCAAGCTTGCCATCGCCCAGGCGGTGACCTACCTGGCAGTGGCGCCGAAGAGCAACGCACTGTACGAAGCATACGCCGGTGCGGCGAGAGACGTCGAGGAGCACGGCCCCCTGCCGGTTCCCCTGTGGCTCAGGAACGCCACGACGGGCCTTATGCGAAATATCGGCTACGGGGAGGGCTACCGATACCCCCACGAGGACCCTGAAGCGGTCGTCGACCAGGAATATTTCCCCGAGAAGCTTGGTGGAAGGCGGTACTACCGGCCGGCCGAGAGGGGCTTCGAGCGGGAGATCATCAAGCGGATCAGGTACTGGAAGAAGCTGAGAGACTCCCGCCGCAAAGAAGACGGATCCGGGTAGAATGACAATTATCGTAGTATGCTTTTCTGGAATGCAATATTGTCATCTTAATTATGTGGAAAATGTGCAAGTATGATAACAGCTCATTTAAAGAAATATCGTCATTCCAGAGATATGGAACTATGAGTGCATCTGCAGGGTGTCCGCCGGTAAAAATCTCTTTATATTTTATTATCTCCCTGCTTCTTTCCCTGACTGTACCCGGGTTATCGGAAGGAAATGCCTCGGAAATTCTCAATTCCCGGTATATAAAAATCACCCTTGA
>DAOVFR010000126.1 GCA_030672805.1 Candidatus Krumholzibacteriota bacterium | reverse complement strand
TTGGGAGATATCCTGTTTTTCCTGGACGATCAGGAACTCAACGATAAAGTCATTCTAAAACCACAGTGGGTATCCGAATGTATCAGCAGGGTGCTAAGAAGCAAACATGTCATAGAGAATTCGGGCATCTTGTCACGTGCCGATATGGACGAGCTCTGGGCCGACCTTGAACCGGCGATGCGAAATCACTTCCTTCGATTGATGGAAAGATTCGACCTCTCTTACCGCACCATGGAAGATCGGGAAATCAGCCTGGTAGTGGAACGCCTGCCCTTGAACCCTCCACCAGATCTCGAAATTAACTGGGACCGGATCAAGAACGTTCATCCATGCCATGAAATCTCCATCAAGTATCAGCTTCATTCCATCCCCGCCGGCATCCCCACCCGGTTTATAGCCCGCTCGCATCGGTTCACCACCCACAACCACTGGCGTACAGGCGCTCTATTAGCAGACGGGCCCGAACAGAAACACCTCGTTTTGATGCAGGCGTTCCCCCATGACAAGTACATTCAGTTGACTGCCAGAGGACCGAATCCATATAACTTCTTCGTTTTGCTCAGAGACGGTCTCGATCTTACCCTGAGTCGGTTCCCCGGGCTCAAGATCATCCGTTTAATTGCATGTCCGGGTCATGGCGGGCAACCATGCAGCCACGAGTTCAATTATATGCACCTTCAAAAAGCCATTAATAAAGATCCCCCCGTACTTGAAATCCAGTGCCCCGTTTCTCTTGAAATGGTATCCGTGTCCGAGATGCTGTTCGGCTTGCACAGAGATGTAATGGATGAAGTCATGAGCCGCCTGGATACCATGCAAGCTGCCAGCGACAAGCCATTCAATGAGTTCATAACCCTCGTACAGCGCGAGTTTACAAAGAACTTTGCAAGAGAACAATCGAAGCCGGAATCCCACTGCCCGAACTATTTTTCTTTGCGTCCTGTTTCAACCGGAGATTGGGATAGAGACTTCGGCGGGAAGATTGAATTGCATCTCTACTGCCAGGCGCCGGGGTGTTGGCATCCTGCTGAAGAAGGCGGGCGCTACATTATTGATTCACCGCGGGATTGGCTGATGCAAATGAAAATATATATCCAGAGCCTGGCCGCTTTATTCAAGTATGTCTCCCATCTTGCCGGCCCCTGGACATGCATGAACGCCACTGAATATAAAAATCTGGTTGAAAGCGATAAAGAATTAATGCAGAGGATGGGAAGTATATTATCAACCATCGAGGAAACATGTGAATACGGGCTGACCGACTTCCTTATCACGAAACTGGAATCGGAACGGTCCCCCGGTACGGCGTTTCGGACACTGCGCCAGCTTCTCAGGAAAATCGATCCCGATCAGCACTGGGGCGGTTTGACCAAGGTACTGACACCTGAAGGGCATTATCTCTGGCTGTGTAAATACCACGCCGCAAAATACGATTGATAATTTTGGCACGGTTGAAAATTTGCACTTTCGAAAGCACTATGAACCGTGCGATAATCGATTGGAGAAAGGAGGATCCCGGCATGATAGAAGGTGTCAAGGTAAAGAAACTGAGAGTCATCCCCGATGAACGCGGCATGCTCATGGAGATGGTGCGGTGCGACGACGAGGATTTCATCAAGTTCGGACAGGTCTACATGACAACCGCATACCCCGGCGTCGTCAAGGGGTGGCATTACCATAGAAAGCAATACGACAATATGGTCGTTGTGATGGGAATGATGAAGATCGTTCTCTATGACAACAGGAAGGACTCTCCCACATTCGGTGAGGTGAACGAATTCTTCGCCGGCGCTCACAATCCGGTGCGGATCACGATCCCTCCGAACGTCTGCCATGGTTTCAAGTGCATCAGCACTGAAGAAGCGCTGGTGATCAACACTGTAACGGAACCGTACGACTACGATAACCCGGATGAGTTCCGTTACGAACCTCACGGTAACGATATTCCGTACGAATGGGACCGCAGGGACGGATGAGCCGGCAGGAGGTCAAAACGTGGAAAACGTTTACGTGACCGGCGTGAAGGGGATGCTCGGACGGGCAATCCTCCCTATCTTCGGGGAGCGGTACAAAGTCTTCCCGGCGAACCTCGAAGAACCGGACATCTGCGACACGGAGCTCATCTCCAGGGAGATATGCGACTGCGATCCGCGCTTCGTCATCCACCTCGCCGCAATGACGGACGTCGACGGGTGCCAGACCGATCCGGATCAGGCATACCGCATCAACACGCTCGGCACGAGGAACGTCGCCCTGGCGTGCCAGCGCTGCGACGCCGCAATGGTGTACATCAGCACCGGCATGGTATACGACGGAACAAAGGAAAATCCCTACACCGAATATGACAGACCGGCCCCCGTCAACATTTATGGCGATTCCAAGTACCAGGGCGAGTTGATCATCAGTGACCTGCTGCCCAAGTATTTCATCTTTTCATCGTGCTGGTTATTCGGTGGAGGCATGGAGGACAAGAAGTTCGTTGCAAAGATCTTCGAACGTGCCGGAAAAAGCAGCGAGCTGAAGATCGTGGATGACACCTTTGGTTCGCCGACCTACACGACCGACCTGGCTCGTGCGATCCTCGCCTTCATCGAGACAGGGCTTTACGGCAGGTATCACTGCGTGAACGGGGGTTGTGTGAACCGCTTCGAGGTCGCAGAAGAGATCCTCCGTATCGCCGGCTTCACCGGTTGCGAGCTTAAACGTGTCTCCTCCGCCGATTTCCCGCTTACCGCCCCCCGCCCCCGCATGGAAGCGCTGAGAAACTACAACTTCGAACTCCTCGGACTCGACCTGATGAGAGATTGGCGCAGCGCTCTCGAGGAATACATCAGGACGGCGCTGCTCTGAACCGGTCGCTGTACGCTCGATGGTCAGCGGCAGCACGAGGACCCTAATCCATATTATTCGCCCCGCTCTTCGCAACAAGATTGGAAGCCCGGAGAAGTGAATCGAACGTCCCCGCATCGGTCCACCAGCCATCGAGGATATCCCATGTCAGCTCACCCATTTCGATGTAAGCATTATTGACATCGGTGATCTCGAGTTCCCCGCGGCTGGACGGCTTGAGTGTCTTGATCGTTTCGAACACCCGGCCGTCATACATGTATATGCCCGTCACGGCATATGGCGACTTCGGCCGTTTCGGTTTCTCCTCGATCCGGACGACCCTGTCGCCTTCCAGGATGGGAACGCCGAACCTCTCGGGGTCGGGAACTTCCTTGAGCAGGATCTTCGCCCCGCTCTTCTGTTTCCTGTATGCTTCCACGGCTCCCACGATGTTCTTCTCGATGATGTTATCGCCCAGAATGACGCACACCGGTTCACCCGCGGCGAAATACTCTGCAAGACCGAGCGCCTCCGCAATCCCCCCCTCTCCCTCCTGGTACGTGTAGTTGATATGCTTGAGCCCGAACTCCTTGCCGTTGCCGAGCAGGCGCAGGAAATCACCGGCATTCCTCCCACCCGTCACGACCAGAATATCGTCTATCCCGGCGTTGATCAGGGTCTTGATCGGGTAGTATATCATCGGTCTGTCGAATATGGGAAGAAGGTGTTTATTGGTTATCTTTGTCAGCGGCAGCATGCGTGAGCCGAGACCGCCGGCAAGTATGATTCCTTTCATATCCTCTCCTTGCTTGAATGATTAAGTGCATGTATTATAATTCGTCATGCTGCGGTTTGCAAGAACTTGAGCCCGCGTTGCTTCATGATGACGATACACGGCTTCTTTTTGCATGCAAAGCGATTACAATTACATTGAAAACGGCCGATGGATGCTTTATATATTTTACGAGCATCGGAACGGCGCGCACCGAAACGGAATACATACAGCGTGCGGAAGGGGAGATGAAAAACCTCACAACAGCCCACCAGCCATTCGAGATACGAGATTGCGCGCTCGCTGCACTCGCAACGGGAAAGCGGGCGCAGAATCTCAAAGAGCTCAGGAATATCCTCCAAACCGTTGAGACGGGGAGCATATACTACCACTTCTGGGGCGGTCTGCTGAGACCGCGCTTTGACGATCCCGAGTACAATAACGATTTTTCCTCATGGGTCAGGCACTCACTCCATGACAAGGAACTTGCCGAGCGGCTCGGCATGGTGAGCCCGATCGAATATCCCGACCTCGATAAACTCAGGCACGAAATCGTGGAGATCATCGATGAAAAGCTCGATATGGTCGATTTTTATCCGTGGTGCGGCCCGGATCATCAGTTCCACTTCATCACGTCCTATATCGTCGTATTCAACACGCACAAGGTGATCCGGAAACCTGAAGAGCTGGTCGACGCCGTTTCAACGATGACCCCGAGCAGTGTTTATTACCATTTCATCGATTCGAGACGACGGACATTCGGCAACATCGACGATTTCCGGGCGTGGTTGTTCGGGTTCAATAATGAGTATATAGATCTCTGCGACCTGCTGTCCACGGTCGATCCCTTCTTCTCCACACTTACGGAACTTCGCCAGCAGCTTGCGAAACTGCTCAAAGATTACTTCGAGGAGTGCGACCGATGACAACGATGCTGGAACAATATTCGGATATCGTCGGATGTGAAGTGATCGATCAGCTTCATCAGCTCGTCAAGCCGCTGAAGAATATCAGTGTTGCCCATGTCAACTCAACCCGCCAGGGAGGCGGCGTCGCCGAGATACTGCACAAGCTCGTTCCACTGAAAAGGGAGCTGGGTATCGACACGGAATGGTACATCATCAAGGGAAATCCCGACTTCTTCAAATGTACCAAGAGCTTTCACAACGCTCTCCAGGGTAACATGGTCGAGATTCCCCGTTCGATGCTCGAAACCTACGAGAAAACGAATGCGGAGAACTCGGAGAAACTCAAATCCGTCCTCGAAGAAACCGATATAGTATTCATCCATGATCCCCAGCCCGCCCCCCTCCTCCACTTCCTGCCGAAGCGGAAGGGAAAGTGGATCTGGAGATGCCACATCGACGCCAACCGTCCCTTCAGACCGGTCTGGAAATACCTGCGGAATTTCACGAAGGATTACGACGCTAGCATCTTCTCGCTGGCCGATTTCGCACAGGAATTACCTCACAGGCAATACTTGATCCCTCCGAGTATCGACCCTTTGAGCGAGAAAAATATCGATCTCGAGCCACGGGAAGTAGAGGCGATCATTTCCGAGATCGGGATTGATACGGGAAGACCTATCATGCTCCAGGTCTCACGTTACGACACCTTCAAGGACCCGGTCGGCGTTATCAACGCCTACCGTCTTACAAAGAAATTCGTTCCGACGCTGCAGCTCATCCTCGCCGGCGGCGATGCATCTGACGACCCGGAATCGAAGACGGTTCTCGACGAGGTGCATATGGCGGCCAATAACGATATAGATATACATATCCTCCTGCTTCCAGCAAACGCTCACCGTGTGATCAACGCGCTTCAACGAACGGCCGACATCATCCTGCAGAAATCGATCAGGGAGGGTTTCGGCCTTACCGTCACGGAAGCAATGTGGAAGGGCAAACCCGTGATCGGGGGTGATACGGGCGGCATCCGCATACAAGTAGTCAACCACCATACGGGCTTTCTCGTGAAATCACCGGAGGGGGCTGCCCTCAGGGCGCGGTACCTCCTCTTCCACCGGGACAAGCTCAGGGAAATGGGAGAAAAAGCCAGGTCATTCGTTAAAGACAATTTCCTCATTACCAGGCACCTGAGGGAATATCTCACTCTCATGGTCTCCATGCTGTATGGTTCAGGAGACAGAATTGAGCTTGAATAGTCGAATCCCTTCATTTACACTTGTATAATTATGAGGATCCTCAATCCGGACATCGATCTGGAACGCTTCTTTCACGGCGTCTCCTCTTCCCCGAACTCCGTGCTGCTGCTCGATTATGACGGGACACTCGCACCATTCAACTCCGAACGCGACAGAGCGTTTCCCTACCCGGGCGTGACGGAGGTCCTCGAATCGATCCTGCGCTGCAGCCGTTGCCGTTTGGTACTGATCACAGGGCGTGATATCAAGGATCTCTCGCAGGTGTTCCGCCTCGAGCATACCCCGGAGGTCTGGGGCTGCCACGGGTGGGAACGACTCATGCCCGATGGACAGTACACCTGTCCGAAGCTGCAGCCAATTCACGCAGCCGGCCTTGAGGAAACAATCGCCTGGGCCGATGTGCGAGGACTCGGTCAGTACTGTGAGCGGAAATCCGCGAGCATCGCCATTCACTGGCGGGGCCTGGACGCCGGGTCGATCTCATCGATCATGGCAGAGGCCGAATCGGGATGGGGAGAGATATCCGGAAGAACGGGTCTCGAACTGCACAGGTTCGATGGAGGCCTGGAACTCAGAGCGCCGGGCACGGACAAGGGAATCGCGGTGGACGCGATCCTCGGCGAATCGGGTGGGAAAGTGCCGGCGGCATACCTCGGGGACGACCGGACGGATGAGGATGCTTTCCGGGCGATTCACAGCAAAGGGATCGGCATCCTCGTGGCAGTTGAATCTAGAGAGACATCCGCAGATATTTGGCTGACACCTCCCGACGAGCTTCTCAATTTCCTCAACAGGTGGTATCATGCGTGTGGAGGTCAGCGTGAATAAGAAGGTTGTCAAACGGCTTGTAATCGTATCCAACAGGCTCCCGTTCTCGATCGAGAAGGTGAAGAATGAATGTCGAATCGAGTCCGGTTCGGGCGGGCTGGTGACGGCTCTGGCGCCGGTTCTGAAAAACAGGGGCGGTCTCTGGATCGGCTGGCCGGGCATGTGTGACGTGTGCGACCTGCCTGACATGATCGGACAGGCATCGAAGATTGCCGGCTATAACATCGAGACTGTCTTTCTTTCTCCGGAAGAGGTGCAGCGGTATTATATCGGCCTGTCTAATGAAGTGCTATGGCCGCTCTTCCACGACCTGCAATCATACTGTAATTTCAACCCCGACTACTGGCGGACATACGAGCATGTTAATCGCAAGTTCGCCGAGGTCATCGCCGAACACACCAGCAAGAAAGACTTCGTGTGGGTCCACGACTACCAACTCATTCTGGTGGCCCGCGAGCTGCGCCTGATGGGTGTCGACATGACGACAGGTTTCTTCCTCCACATCCCTTTTCCCCCACTCGACATCTTCCTGAAACTCCCGTGGCGTTCAGAGATTCTCCGTGCCCTGCTCAATTACGATCTGATCGGTTTCCAGACGATGCGCGACAGGA
>DAOVFR010000190.1 GCA_030672805.1 Candidatus Krumholzibacteriota bacterium | reverse complement strand
CCCGTTCTCTCTCTACTGCGTACCCCCGCCGACCATGTGAATGACGCGCTGCGGGAACGGGATATTGATGCCGTTCGCGTCGAACTCCTCCTTGACCTTCCGTGTCACGTCGCACTTGACGTTCCAGTAGTCCTCCCTCTTCACCCAGGGCCGCACGACGAAGTTCACACTCGAATCGGCGAGTTCCGACACAGCGATCGTCAGCGGGGGGTCATTCAGGATCCTCTGATCGGCGTCCAGGATTTTCTGTATGATATCGTACGCTCTCGGAATCGACGAATCGTACCCGATGCCGAACACCATGTCGACACGTCTCGTATCATAACCGGCGTAGTTCTTGATCACATCGCCGTAGATCTTGCTGTTCGGCACGATGACCTTGACATTGTCGGGAGTGGCGAGGATCGTGTTGAACAACCTGATCTCCTTGACCGACCCTCCAATACCCGCCGCTTTGATATAATCACCGATCTTGAACGGCCTGAAGACGAGGATCAGGATACCCGATGCGAAGTTGGAAAGAGACCCCTGCAGGGCGAACCCTATGGCGAATCCCCCTGCAGCGAGGACCGCCACGAACGATGCCGTCTCGATGCCGAATTTGCGCAGTACCGCGATGACCGTGAACACCATGACGAGTACGTACGACAGGCTGCCGACGAACGAAACGATCGATTCATCGGTCCTGGATCTACGCAGAACCTTTCTGATGATGTTCCTGAAGATGCCCGCAGCGATACGGCCGATGATCAGTATGATGATCGCGCCGATCACGTTGATCCCGTAACTCGTGGCGAAATCAATCAACTTTTCCCAGACTGCTTCCATGGAACCCTCCTTTTGTGATGATTGTATCCGAACGTTATTCGAACTCGGCCTTGAGGTTGCGGCTGCCGTCCCGCGACGTGATCTCGAACTCCTCCCGGTGCATACGTGGATCGTCGACGATCTCGACCTGGAGCCTGTTCAGATCGGCAAGTTCCTGGATATTCTCTTCACGCTCCTCGCGCAGGTATATCCCCATGAGCGGATTCACACGGAACTGGATCCACCGTTCCTTCTTCATCGAGCCGATCCGCCGGATCCAGTGCTCGATCTTCATCGCCATCGATTCGAGACTCAGGACCTTGCCGCTCCCGTTGCAGTACGGGCATTCATCGCTGTAGTAATGCAGGAGGCTGGGCCTTACGCGCTTTCGGCTGAGCTCGATGAGACCGAGCTCGCTTATCATCGATATGCGGGCCCTAGCCCTGTCCTTTCTCATCGCGCTGCGGAACGCGTTGTACACCTTCCGGCGGTTCTCCTCCTTTTCCATGTCGATGAAATCGATGACGATGATCCCGCCGATATCACGCAGCCTGAGCTGTCTTGAGATCTCCCGCGCGGCGATAAGATTCGCCTCGAGAATCGTCTGCTCCTGGTCCTTCTTGCCGATGAAGCGCCCCGTGTTCACATCGATCGATACGAGCGCCTCTGTATGCTCGATGACGATGTAGCCGCCTTTCCGAAGCCATATCTTTCTCTCGAGCGTCTTTTCGATTCCCGATTCGATGTTGAAATGATCGAAGATCGGGCTCTTTTCACGGTACAGCTTGACCCGGGAGACCAGGTGTGACGCGAAGGACTTCAGGTAATCCCTCAGCCGCTCGTGCTCGTCCTTGTTGTCGATGATGATCTGGTTCACGTCTTCGGTAAAGAGGTCCCTCAGGGCAAAGATGGTGATTTCGACATCCGCGTGGATCAGAACCGGCGGCACCGCCCGTTCGTACTTGACCTTGATCTCGTTCCAGAGTTTCTCCAGGTATTTGATATCGTCCCGGAGCTGGTCAGCGTTCACCCCGCTGCCCGCCGTGCGGACGATAATAGCGGAGCCATCCGGACGGTATTTCCGGACGATGTCCCTGAGGCGGCGTCGCTCCCTCCGGTTGTCTATCTTCTTGCTCACGCCTACATGATCGAGGTTCGGCATGAGAACCGCGTACCGTCCGGGGAGCGAGAGCTGCGACGTAATCCGGGGGCCCTTCGTTCCGATCGCCTCTTTCCTGACCTGGACCAGGATCTCCTGGCCTTTCTTCAGGAGATTCTCAATCGGGGGAAACTCCTTGCGCCTCCTGTTGTTGATGAACCTGTCCTCGTCCTCGAGCAGGTCGGGATCGATCGACCCGGTCGCAACGTCGCTCACGTGGAGAAACGCGGCCTTTTCCTGGCCGATATCTACAAATGCCGCCTGTATGCCGGGAATAATCGCAGATATGCGCCCGAGGTAGATGTCACCGACGATCCGCCTGCTGTCCTCACGTTCGATCAGAAGCTCTACGAGCTCCCCGTCCTCCAGGATAGCGATACGGACCTCGCGCGGTGTGTAATTTATCACTATTTCTTTTTTCATACTCCAATTCCAATCATCCCCGCCGTGCCACCAGGGCCAGGGGATCGATGTAACTATCACTGAATTTGTATAATATTTCAAGTCTAGTAATGCGCACAAGTCCTGCAAGCGGTGCCGGAAGCACCGCCGCGAGGAAATCCCCCGGCCCGGGCGCCGGCACGTTACCCGCCGGAATTCGCAACTCGATCGCTTCCGTGCCGTCGATCCCCCGCACCGAGCACCCTTCAACGCTTCGCTTCCTTCCCTTCCTGTCCTTGACGTCTCCCTCTCCCTCGATCATCCCCTGGAGCGAGACGAGAAGCCACGCGGCCGGATCACTGTCTCTCAATCCGCCGCCCCCGCGCAGTCCCGGCGCACCAAGCAGGTTGCCGAGCAGGCTCCATTTCCCACGGCCGCCCGGCGGACCTTCATCTTCACCGTCCGACGCCCTCAGAACCATGGACAGCATGTCCAGCTCCAGAAGGTAGACGAAGAGCGCCTCCCGTGGAAGTTTCCCCACCTGCTTCGAGAAGGGACCGGCGCACGCGTTGACCCTGATTCCATCGGGGAGCAGTCCCTCGAAGATGTCCGAGCAGACATCCACGGTCCCGGTGAGTTCTATATCGACGAATTCCCGAAAACCCGAGGCGCCGACGGGAAGCGAGGGTCCCGAGGAAAACTTCGGGTGCGGATGGTAACCCCTGGAAAACGACAGCGGCAGGCCGGATCTTCTAAGCGCGCGCTGCAGTATGTTCAGCAGTTCCAGGTGAGAGAGGTAGCGCTCGCGCCCCCGTTTTTCATAGATACACCGGTATCGTACCGCGGCCGGAACCTGTTCCCGTGAAACCCCGGCACCGGGAACCGGTGATCCGGCATGCCCCTCCCCGCCCGCACGGCGGGAACTGTTCGGATCATCCCCCGGACACGCCCCGCAGCCGTGGCATTCGCCGTTCCTGCAGTCGGGCGTAACCTTGCCGTCAAGCGCCCGCTCCCGTTCTCTGATCAGGTACCGCCTGGTGACCTTGGGAACGAATGAATCCCATGGCAGTGGCCCGTCCACGGCAAAACCGCGAAGCAGTCCCTCCATCTCGAGTCCGTTCTCCTCGAGCGCCCGCCGCCAGAGATCGAACCGGAGCCGGTCGCGCCAGCCGTCGAATCGGCAGCCGAGGCGGTACGCCGACAGAACAGCGTTCCACATTTCCCTTCCTCCGCGGGCAAGGATCCCCTCGAGGGTACTGACGGCTGGATCCCTGAGACTCAACCGGACACGCCTGCTCCGGATCCGCCGCGAGAGATACTCCTCTTTTTCCCGCAGCTCACCGATCGAACACTGCCGCTCCCACTGGAATGGCGTATGCGGCTTCGGCACGAAGGGGGATATGGACACGCCGAGCCTGAACCTTCCCCCGGAGCGTGGCAGTCCCAGTACCCGTTCCGTCAGCTCCACGATCCCGTCAAGATCCTCACCGGTCTCCGTTGGCAGCCCGATCATGAAGTAGAGCTTGAGTGTCTGCCATCCCCCATCGAGAACCTTCCGGCATCCTTCGAGTATCTCCCCGTCGCTCATGAACTTGTTGATAACGCGCCTGAGACGCTCCGTTCCGGCTTCTGGCGCCAGTGTAAAGCCCGATCTTCTCACTGCCGACGAAGCGGCGACGATCTGCCTCGTAACCGTCTCGGGACGGAGACTCGGCATGGCGAGGGACACTTTTCTCTTTTCGAGCTCCGGCGCAAGCCGCGCGAGCAGCTCCTCGAGGCGGGAGTAATCGCTCGTCGAAAGCGACAGGAGCGAGACTTCATCCCACCCCGATGCATCGAGGCCGGTGCATACAGCTCCCGCGATCTCCTCGACGCTGCGTTCCCGCCTCGGACGGTGCATCACACCGGCGTGGCAGAACCGGCACCCTCTCGTGCAGCCGCGCATGATCTCGACGGCGAGCCTGTCGTGAACGATCCCGGAAGAGGGGACGATCGGTGCGTGAGCGAGGTCTCCCTCGACGAAGCGGTACGTCCGGGCAGGGGCTGAATCGGAAACGCCATCGACGAAAACGCCTTCGATTCCAGCAAGCGCTTCTCTGCCCGCATTGCGCCCCCCACCCCCCGGCTTGATATCGCGCAGCGTGGCGACCGCCTCGATGAGAGACTCCTCACCGTCACCGAGAAAGACCGCGTCCACGGCCTTGATGAAGGGAAGCGGGTTCGAGCAGCAGGGACCTCCCGCAATGATCAGTGGATCACCGTCACCGCGCTCGCTGCTCTCGATGGCGAGGCCGGCGAGATCGAGCAGCATGAGTATGTTCGTGTAGTGAAGTTCATACTGTACGGAGAACCCTATAAGATCGAAATCGGCAACCGGTTTCGCCGTCTGCAGGGACCGGACCGGTTCTCCCGTCGCACGCAGCAGGCTCTCCAGATCGGGCCACGGGGCGCAGCAGAATTCGACACCAACTCCATCCATCGCCGCCACCCTGTGGTAAAGCAGCCGTATCCCCTGGTGCGACATCCCGATCTCGTACGCGTCGGGAAAAACAAGAAGCACGTTGAAGCCGCCCTCGACGAAACCGCGCGAGGAGAGGTTGAGTTCCCCGTCGATGTAACGGGAGGGCCTCTGCACACCGGTGAGGATGCCGTCATGGAAGAAGCCGTGCGGCACGTGAACCATTATCCCTGTCTCACCCCTTCAGAACGTTTTCCACCGATAGGTATCCCCTTGGGGGCCGGGATTACTCCCCGGCCTCCATCCCCGTGCCGCACCCGGAGGACCGTTCGAATACATCCTTCGTATACTCGCCGTTCCTCGTGATCGGGTAGGCACCGTTGAAGCAGGCGACACAGTAATTCTCGGG
>DAOVFR010000245.1 GCA_030672805.1 Candidatus Krumholzibacteriota bacterium | reverse complement strand
TGAACCTGTGACTTCTACCGTGTGAAGATAGCACTCTAACCACTGAGTTAAGCTCCCACCCCGTGATGAATGATATGATAACCGGTTCCGGCGCTCTTTGCAAGAATTGAGATAAAAATTGAGAGGGGTATAGAGGGGTATAATGACCGACGCGTTGCGGCATGCCTCTACTCGCGCTCCCGGTATTCCCTGATGACGAGGCGCGCCCTGGCAAGGTCTTCATTCCTGACGAGTATCCGGATCCTGCCGAGGCCGTCTACCGTGAAGGGGTGAACTCCCTGCGCAATGTCACCCTGGGACATTGCCTCGATGCCTTCCGAGTTGAGGACGCCGAGGAGAATCTCGGCTTCCATCTCGCCCTGGGCGCTCGCGAGCTCCACGAATTCCCCGAACTCTTTCTCTTCCATGCCGGCCTCGACGTTAACGATAACCCGCGATAAAAATCGTTGAAGTTACACGTAATATAGCACATTCTACCTGTCGAAGGAACAGGGGAAAGGCGGCCGCCGCAGATGAACCTCGGAGCTCACATGTCAATCTCGGGAGGCGTCCATCGGGCTCTCGAAAGGGGTCTCGGGATAGGCTGCAACGCTGTGCAGCTCTTCGTCAAGAGCACCAACCAGTGGAGGGTGCGGGAATACACCGGCGAAGAGATCGAGCGATTCAGGGAACTGGCGCTGCGGTTCAGGCCGGGTTTCATACTGGCCCACACGAGCTACCTGATCAATCTCGCCTCTCCCGACCCGGTCCGGCTCGCAAGGTCCCGCAAGGGATTCCTGGAGGAGATGCGTCTCGCGGAGATCCTCGGCATACCGTATCTCGTCGTGCATCCCGGAAGCCACATGGGAGCCGGCGAGGAAGCCGGGATCCGGACGGCAGCCGGCAGCCTGAACCATTCCCTTTCGCGGAAACACGACTACCGTCTGCAGATACTGCTCGAAACCACCGCCGGGCAGGGTCACTCGATGGGCCACACCTTCGAACAGCTTGCACGTATCATCGATCTCGTCGAGGACAGTGGACGGGTCGGCATCTGCCTCGACACATGCCACGTCTTTGCCGCCGGGTACGACCTGAGGAACAGACGGACATACGAATCGCTGCTCTCCGCGCTCGACGGGACCGTCGGCATCGAGAAACTCAGGGGCCTGCACCTGAACGATTCGCGGAAGGGTCTCGGAAGCCGCGTCGACCGTCATACGCACATCGGCAAGGGAATGATCGGTAAACCGGCATTCAGGCTGATCGTCAATGACGTGAGACTGCTCGGGATCCCGATGGTGCTGGAAACGCCGAAGGGTCCGGGGCTGCCGGAGGACATCGAGAATCTGACGCTGCTCCGAAGCCTGAGAACGAAGAAGACGAAGAGGATCATCGACCGCCGGATGTCACGGTAACCCGATATACATTACATATGCAGCTCCACAATGTCCCCGTCCAGGAGCACGTGGTCCAGATGGACCGACTGGCCGTCGAAACGGGACGAACCCCACACGCGGGCAAAACGCAGGTTTTCCGAGAAATCGCGGTGAATTTCCCTGGCGAGGTCCATCACGGTGCTGCCGGCGGGTAACACGTAGGGAGCTTTCATATCGGGCTTCTTTCCCGGCATCTTCGTGTATACCCTGGTGATCTCCACCTCACGGAAGATCCGCTCCCTGAGGTCGTCCATTCCCACACCAGACGCTGTAGAAACGGCAATGATCCCGATCTTCCCACCCGTTGCGGCTTCGACCCCACCGACCAGGTCCTCCCCCTCACCGCCGTCACACTTGTTGATGACAAGCATCATCCTTTTCCGTACAGCACCTGCCGGCACATCCCCGTCGAAAAACGCAGAGAAGACCTTTCCCTCTCCGAGCTCATCGAGGAGCAAGGTGATCTCGAGCGCCGGATCGCCGGAACCGTCAAGAACAACCATCAGCAGGTCCGCGTTTCTCAGAAGATTGTAGAAGGGAAGCTTGCGGATATCCTCATGGATCGGCGGAAGATCGACGACCTGGACCTGAATGTCCTCGTAGGGCATCATTCCGACTTCCGGCAGTGTCGTAGTGTAGGAATAATCGGCGATATCGGGCGTGGCGTGCGTGAGCGCGGCAAGGATGGATGATTTCCCCGTATTGGGCATACCGACTAGCATAACCTGCGCGGCGCCCTGTTTCTCGATGCTGAAGAGCGAACCGCGCTTCGTCTTCGTGGACGACTCGGCATGCAGCTTGAGCTGCGCGATCTTCCGATTCAGCCCGGCACGGAGTTTGTCGGTGCCCTTGTGATGGGGCATCGCCGCAAGCATCTCTTCGAGAGTGGCGATCTTCTCGGGGATCGTCCTGGCGTTTTTGTATTCCTTTTCCGCGGCGAAGTAGGCAGGAGGAAGATTTGCCGGCATCCACGCCTCCTTTCACCATGTAAGAGTAACAAAAATGAAGCGCTATTTCAATTTTACTCTCTTGCCGTTTGAAAAAGAACCGGTGTTCCGGTATTGTTACCCTTGTATCATGGGTCACACGATACTATATATCAAAGTCCGGCGCCGGGATCACACAGCAGCCGCCGGGCGGTAACGCAAATAACCGGATCGAACCTTTCCAGGTTCAAGGATGCACATTAAACGAACAAGTCACGGGAGGTACACGGTGTACGACGTTACGGTAATCGGGTCGGGGCCCGCGGGCTGCACGGCGGCGATTTACACGTGCCGCTCCGAACTCAATACGGTGGTCATCGAAGGCATTTCGCCCGGGGGTCAGCTGACGATCACGTCGGACGTCGAGAACTTTCCCGGCTTCCCCGATGGTATCCAGGGCCCGGAGCTCGTGGACCGGATCAAGAAACAGGCACGGAGGTTCGGCGCCGAGTTCAGGGGCGGCGAGGTTACCGCGGTCGATCTGGAAAAGAGCCCGTTCAGGGTGACGGTTGGAAATGATACGATAGAGACGAAGACCATCATCATCGCCACGGGATCGAGCTCGAGATGGCTGGGGCTCGAATCGGAGAAAGCGCTGCGCGGCAAGGGCGTCTCTGCCTGTGCGACCTGCGACGGGTTCTTCTTCACCGGCAGGGATATCGCAGTCGTCGGGGGGGGCGATGCGGCGATCGAGGAGGCGACCTTCCTCACGCGCTTTGCAAGGAAAGTGACTGTCATACACAGGCGTGACGAGCTCCGCGCCTCGAAGGTGATGCAGCGCAAGGTCTTCGAAAACGAGAAGATCACGGTCGAGTGGGATTCCACCGTCGACGATATCCTTGACGTCGCGCAGAACAAGGTAACCGCACTGGTCCTGAATAACGTGAAGACCGGCAAGAAGAAGGAACTGCCGGTGGACGGTGTCTTCATCGCGATCGGGCACGATCCCCAGACCGCGGTATTCGACGGCAAGCTCGAACTCGACGACAACGGCTATATCGTGACACGCAACATCACGCGGACATCGGTGCCCGGTGTTTTCGCGGCCGGCGACGTGCAGGACCCCCGGTACAAGCAGGCAATCTCGGCGGCGGGAAGCGGCTGCATGGCCGCTATCGATGCTCTTAAATTTATCGAGGGTGAGAAGGCGGCGCCGGGCCGGTAGAGCGGGCCGCAGGTATCAGCCCGGGTTTCAAGGTCCTGTTCCCGCCGACAATCGACAGGAGACGGTATGAAACGTTTTTCCGGAAAGAAGGCGCTCATCAC
>DAOVFR010000220.1 GCA_030672805.1 Candidatus Krumholzibacteriota bacterium | reverse complement strand
AAGAAATTTACCGCCGACGTCGGCGGTAAAAAATCTTGCACTTCCGAATAATCATCGCAGCGGGTGGCGCCGGGCGGGGCCCCCACCGCGCGCAAGCGCAAGCGAGCACGGTGGGGATGACCGGCGACAGGACCCGCGGTGAGTGTGTACGTGCGGAAGCTCAAGAGGGCGAACGGAACGGATATGGGAAATTGTTCAGCGGGTTTCATGAAGCGGCGGATTCACAAATCAATTTTCCGGTGGAGTTATTCCAATATCCACGCTCGTTCGGGAACGGCTCAGCAGCTCCGCCCTGATGACGGTACAGACATCATCGACACACCGTTCGATATCATCGTTGACCACGAGGTAATCGTAGCTTGTATAGAAGGTCAGCTCGCGCACGGCGTTTTCAAGTCGCTTTCGGATCACGTCCTCCGCATCGGTCGCCCTTCCCCGAAGCCTCGACACGAGCTCCCTGAACGAGGGCGGGAAAAGAAATATCAATACCGCATCCGGTTTCGCTTTCTTGACGTTCATCCCGCCCTGGACATCGATCTCGAGCATAACGTTGACTCCCCGTGCGAGCTGCATATCTACAAAGTCGGCCGGCGTCCCGTACAGGTTACCGTGCACCTCCGCCCACTCGAGAAACGCTCCCGCGTCACGCCGCCGGAGAAATTCCTCCTCGTAGACGAACACATATTGCTCTCCATTCCGTTCCTCACCCCGATGCTCGCGCGTTGTCACCGATATGGACCTGCTAAAGTTTCCCGACCTGGCCAGAACGCGGTCGACAACCGTCGACTTGCCGGCGCCCGAGGGACCCGATATTACCACGAGCAGCGGAGCCCTCGAAATCTCCATTGCCGCACCTCCCGCTAGACCTTTTCCTTCAACCGCTGCGCGATCGTCTCGACCGCAACGGCCGAAAGAATGACATGGCCGGATGAGGTTACGATGATCGACCTCGTCTTGCGGCCCTGGGTCGCGTCGACGAGCTTTCCCCGCTGCCTCGCCTCCTCGCGGTACCTCCGCATCGGGGCGGAGTCGGCGTTCACGATCGCAACTAGCTTGTTCTCGGCAACTACATTGCCGAATCCGATGTTAAGCAGCATATCCCCTCCATCGATCCTGGTTGCGATGCGGCGGGACCCTGCGGCGCCACCGCGGGCGGCGTGACGCTATTCGACATTCTGCACCTGCTCCCGGATCTTCTCAACACCCTCCTTGATCAGCAGGCAGTCCCTGATGATCGCGGAGTCCGCAGCCTTGTTTCCCATTGTCGTCGTTTCCCGGTGGATCTCCTGGAGCAGGAATGTGATCTTCTTGGAGACCTCCCCACCCTTTCTCAAGGTGGTCCCTAACTGTCCGATGTGGCTCCTGAGCCTTACGAGCTCCTCGGAAAAATCTGTCCTGTCGGTCAGAATGGCCGCCTCGGCGGCCCAGCGGTTATCATCGACCCCGACCCCGTCCAGAAGCTGTACCAGCCTTTTCCGTGCTCTGTAGAGAGCCCGCTTAAGTGCCAGCGGCGCGCGTTTCCCGATCCTCGCGACGGTCTTCTCGATGGCTGCAAGGCGCCTCTCCATGTCGCGCAACAGCTCGCCTCCCTCCTCTGCCCGCATCCTCGCACACACCTGTATAGCCTCCATGATCGTTTTCCTCACGCCCGGCCATACGAGCCGTCCGTCGACATCCTCCGCCGCGGATGTTACGGCATCGGGCAACGACAGAAGCGTGTTGATATCGGCCGATCCCGGGATGTTTTCCGTTTCCGCGAACTCCATAGCCGACACGTACAAACGCTTAAGATAGTCCCGGTTGATCCCGTACCGTTCCGGCTCGCCCGGTTTCCCTATCATGATGGATATATAGACGTGTCCTCGCCGGAACGTACGGCGCGCCGACCGTTCGATCTCCCTCTCGAACCCGTTGAGAGACCGGGGAAGACGTATCGAGAAATCGAGGAACCTGTGATTCACCGTCCTGATCTCCACAACGACGGTTCCCAGGTCGGTCTTGCGCTCCGCCTTGCCATATCCTGTCATGCTCTGGATCATCTCGTCTCCCTTCCGATTTCTCCTCCTGGATGAGGACCGTCACATGATAAGGGGAAACGGATCGAAATGTCAAAGAAGCAATCGTGACGTGCTGCTACGGTATGCCGGTTGTATTCGCGGACGGTTCCCCATACGGGCCGGGCGGCATGAAGAACCTCCCGTACGGTTTCATCCACCGTGAATGGCTCGTGGAAAACCGCGTCATATGCTGGCGCAGGCCCTAGTCGAACATTTCCTTGATCGCGCCCCAGCTTCTCTCACCGAGGAATGACTTGTTGCACTCCGGCTCTGTGCTGTCGTAGTTGATGTAAAGGTTCTGGTACTTGATCGCGGGTTCGATAGGACAGCCATCGAGGCAGTTGGCGAACTGGTACGCGCCGGTCTTCATGTTCGCGACGATCTCGCAGGACGTCCTGGTCCCATCGGCTACCCAGAGCGTCTGGTGATAATTCCAGTGCCAGTCGTACTGGCACTCGACGTAACAGACGCTTATTCCTCCATTAAGGCTTCCTATCACGACCGAAATTAGAGCATCGTTCGGAGTGATGGTGCTTTCGATCACATTCGATGGGTAGCGCACCCCGAACTCTGCGCAGATCTGACCGTTCATGCCCGGCAGGCACATGATCCACATCTCGACAGGATAGAAACCGGTTCCCTTCACACACCAGGCAGACCGGTCCGATTCCGCGAAGAGCCCGATCGAGCCGTACTGCTGACCATACACTGTACCGGAGAGAACTGTTAATAAGAGACCGGATATTAACAGCATCTTCATGGCTGCTCCCTCCTTTCTCGGGTTCCCGGCACCGGGACGATCGGAGTAGAGCAAAGAAGGAAGACAATCCACGAATATCCCGAGCCGTCCTCAAGCCGCATTATACCATAAAGGGAAATAATTGTAAACAATGAAGTTAGGCCGGAGCTGGCATCGCCTGTTGCCGGGAGACCGATCGGGCCGGCATATAAATGAAAAACCGGAGGTCCCCTCCAAAGAGAAGACCCCCAGCGCTTCCTGAGCCAGTGAAGTAACCTTACTCGAAAATACTCTTGATGGCTCCCCAGCTCGTATCCTCGACACCAAGCACGCCGCACTCCGGCTCTTCCGGACCGTAGTTGACGTAGAAGTTCGTAAGCTTCGTGCACGGCTCGACCGGATAACCCTCCAGGCAGTTGGCGAACTGGTACACACCAGCTCCCGGATGCGGGAGGATCTCGATATAGGCCGGAATAGGATCGGTCACCCAGAGCGCCATGTGAACAATCCAGAACCAGTCGTGCTGGCAATCCACGAAGCAGACGCTGAGTCCGTTCGGCAGGTCGCCGAGAAACACAGAGATCAGTGGTTCGTTCCATGTCACTGTGCTCCCGATCACGTTCGACGGGTAGCCGATCGCGAACTCGGCGCAGATCTGGCCGTTCACACCGGGCAGGCACCAGATCCACACATCGGCCGGGTAGAAACCGGTGCCGGTCACGCACCAGGCCGTACGGGCATCATCGGTGAAAAGGGCGATGTAGCCGTACTGGGCGTGAGCCGCACTCGAAACGAGCAGAAGTGCCAAACCAAGCAATAATGCCTTTTTCATCCTCGGTCCTCCTCTCATCTGATTATTTATGAATGAATAATTCCCCAAACTGAGTAAAGATTATATCACAGATACGATGCCAAATAAACAGGTGATTACATTAAGGTTGGAAAGGGGCATCCCCGCCCGCATGAGGGAACGGCAAGAAAGGACAGGATATATAAAACGGGGGCTCTCCCCGAAGGGAAAACCCCCGAATCTTCCTGAGCCAGTGAAGTAACCTTACTCGAAAATACTCTTGATGGCTCCCCAGCTCGTATCCTCGACACCAAACACGCCGCACTCCGGCTCGGTGCCATCGAAGTTGATGTAGAAATTCGTGAGCTTCGTGCACGGCTCTACCGGATAACCCTCCAGGCAGTTGGCGAACTGGTACACGCCAACCTCCGGGTGCGGGAGAATCTCGATATAGGCCGGAGTAGGATCGGTCACATAAACCGTCTGGTGAGCAATCCAGAACCAGGCGTGCTGGCACTCCACGAAGCAGACGCTGAGTCCGTTCGGCAGATCGCCGAGCGATACGGAGATCAGATCGTCGTTCCAGGTCACAGTGCTCTCGATCGTGTTCGGCGGATAGCCAACCGCAAACTCGGCGCATATCTGGCCGTTCATACCGGGCAG
>DAOVFR010000266.1 GCA_030672805.1 Candidatus Krumholzibacteriota bacterium | reverse complement strand
TCCGGCCATCCGAAGTGGCGATCTGTATGAACCGGATACTGTCGGCGAGTGTGACGGTTGCCTTGATGATCGCGGGATGGTGTTGCTTGGCGGTTTTTTCGGCCTGTTCGATCCATTCGATCTTCTGTTTCAGGAGAGTGCCGGTCGCCGGTTCCTCGATCGGGTACCTGTTCGTGAAGAGGACCTCGGCGATTGCGATCGTCTCCACCTCGCGCTGGGAATCGGCGATCGCCGCGGCGGTGAGCGCCGCTTCCTTGATCTTGCCGTACGAGATGTTCTCGGTATAGGCATAGCCGGTGCTCTCACCCTTGATCACGCGGATGCCGACGCCATGTGAGATCCACTTGGCGCCCTCCATGATGATATCCTCCTCCATCGTGATCCGGTTTACGGTCGCGTGCTCGAAGTAGAGGTCGCAGTACGACCCGCCCCGCGACAGGCCGGCGGAGATGAGCCTGACGATCGTTTCCTCGTCGATTCCGAAGTGATCCGTGTACTGAAGCAAACGATAACCCCTACCGCTTACAGACCATGATGCCGGCTCACAAGAGAACCGGCGCCCCCATCCGTCGTATGGTTTTGACATATATCAAAACCCGTGCCGATTTTCTAGAAAGAGTACCCGCAAGGGGGAAATAAGTGCAACACCTAATATGAGTGTGTTGCCCGTGAGGGAGTTAACCGTTATAATTAATTGTAAGTGATAGTATTGGAAGGGGTTTTATCTTGCCTGAACGTTCTTGTCCTGCGGGCGCACCGGTTGCGGGGAGTCCGTTTATTTTTCCCGTGCCGGCCCGTGCGATGGGTTTCATGAAGCTTGTTGTACAGGTTTTCGCGCTTGTCCTTTTGCAGGTCTTTATTCCGCAGGCGTCACAGGCGCGGGCCGCTTCGGGCAACGGCGGCTGCGGGAGCCTCGCGGAGCTGGTCGGCCGTATCGACCAGGCCCGCATCGAGCAGACCGTCCGGGAGCTCAGCGGGGCCGATTCGGCAACTGTCGGCGGCGAGCGTGTGCGGATCAGGACACGTTTCACCTTCTCAGACGGGAAGTTTCTCGCCGCACGGTACCTTGTCGAGCGGATAGAGGCTGCGGGGTATGAGCCCGAGGTGCAGGTTTTCGTGCTGAGGGTCGAAACACCGGATCTCATGGGACTCGCCGTTTCCCTGGACCGCGACACCGTGTGGGTCGGTGATATGGATGGTCGTATCTACATGGCAACCGCTGGCGGCGGATGGGAGGCGTTCCACCTGCGCGCCGAAATGGGACAGGAGGTACAGGACCTCGAGGTCGACCCGCACGGCCGTCCCTGGGCCGCCTGCGGCCTGCGGAACGGTGGACTGGGCGCGTTGTACCTTTCGTCGGACGGCGGTTCGACCTGGGAGGATCGAAGCAGCAGCGGCGGCGTCAATAACCTGAACTCCGTCGCGTTCGGCGACGGGACCTTCGGGATGGCCGCCGGGAATTACGGCACCGTCATCAGGAGCGGTGACGGGGGGGAGACATGGGGGTCCATTTCACCCGGTTTCTGGACGATCTGGGGTGTGGCGGCGGTCGGGCCGCTGCATTACTGGCTGGTCGGTGACGGCGGGCACGTGTACGAGACCTTGAATCTGGGCACCGTCTGGATCGAGACCCAGTTCGCGTTCGCAAGGCTCTTCGACGTCGATTTCGGCAGCGAGAATAACGGCGTGATCGTCGGCGAGAACGTCATCCACTACACGAAGGACGGGGGTGGTACCTGGCACGAGGTCTCGACCGGCATTCAGCTCAGGAGCGTGCAGATGGCCGATTCCCTGCGTGCGGCCGCGGTCGGCGGCGGGGGTGTGGTGTGGATGAGCGGGGACGGGGGTGTGACCTGGAACAGTCTCGACGAATCGCTCACGGGCACGCTCGATCACAACGAGGTCGAGTTCGCCGGGCGCGACAGCATGTGGGTGATAGGCAGAAACGAGATCAGGCTGTTCGACCTTGGGAACCCGCTTTCACCCGAGGTGCACACCTACCAGCTCGTCGACACGATCTGGGGCTGGAACATCGTCTTTCGCCGGAGGGGTACTGTGCGGCCCGGGCAGCGCATTGTCCTGTGCGGGCACTACGACAGCATCTCGAACGACTCCGATCCTCTCGAGATCGCACCCGGAGCGGATGACAACGGTTCCGGCACCGCCGGCGTGCTCGAAGCGGCGCGTGTGCTGAGCGCCGCCCGGCTCGAGCAGACCGTCGAGTTCGTCCTGTTCGACGGTGAGGAGAAGGGGCTCCTGGGGAGCACGTACTTTGTCGAGAACCTCGACACGACCGCTGAATACACATCGGTGATCAATCTCGACATGATCGGCTGCGACCCTGGTGGGAGCGGGCGGATGAAAATAACGGGACGGGCGGAAGCGGTCGATTCCACGCTCGCCGCACTCGTTATCGATACGGCCGACACGCTCGGCCTGGACCTCCAGCCGAACTTCCGCAGTGACATTTCACCGACGAGTGATCACAAGGCGTTCTGGCCGCTCGGGAGCATTCCGAGCGTCCTCTTCATCGAGGACGGGTATGCCTCGAACCCGTACTACCATTCAGGCGGAGATGTGGCGGACAACCTCGACTATGGGTTTCTGGAGCAGTGCGTGAAAGCCGCGCTCGGCTGCGTGGCTATGCTCGCGGGCTTCTGCTCGGGCGAGCCGGGATCCGATATCGTACTGGAGCAGAACTGGCCGAACCCCTTCTCCAACACGACGAAGATCACCTTTGAGCTGCCGGGCAGTGTGCCGGTGGAGCTTGCCGTGTTCGATGTGCGGGGGCGTCTCGTGAAGCTGATCGAGCGTGCGACCCTCGGGCCGGCCGTAGTGAACAGGGTGTGGGACGGGCGGAACGGCGCCGGGAGGAAGGTTTCGAGCGGTATCTATTTCCTGCGGCTCAGGGCGGGGGACGCCGAGAAGCACCGCAAGCTGGTTTTGTTGAGGTGACGCCGCGCGCTGTGGGAAGCCCGTTCGGCGCCGCCCGCGGCGATGATTTCACGGCGGATCAAGTTGGCTGCCTGCAGTGCTTACCGAACGATCTCAACATCCCCGAACACTTGCGATACATTGATGTACAACCTGCTTCCCGCCGTATCGTAGTTTGCGCTGCGGTAATACCTGCCGTGAACCCTTGTGCCTTCCGGTGTCGTGGTCGAACCGAAGATGCTGCTTCCGTTTATCTCGTAGCCGATATTCGCCGGGAGGCGGATCAGTATGTCGCCGAAGACCGACTGGAGCTCGAGGCGCCCGTTGCCGGTGATGCGCTCGACGGCGCCCAGGTCGA
>DAOVFR010000227.1 GCA_030672805.1 Candidatus Krumholzibacteriota bacterium | reverse complement strand
CTCGAGAGACGCGACGACGAGTCGGCCACCTTGCAGCTTGATTCGATCACCTGCTGAAGCGCGAGGCTCATATCGTTAGCCATAATATTTATCGAGCTGGCCAATTCCCCTATTTCATCCTCGGATGGCACGTCCATCCGCGCCGTGAAGTCACCGAGTGCGAGCGTCTGGGCAAAATCACGAAGCCTGAATATGGGTCGAATGAGCGCGTTACTCGTGATGAAGGACATTACAGCGAGGATGAAGGCGAATATCCCCATGAGGGAGTAATTGAGGATAATGTTCCGCTTCATGCTCTTATCGATATGATGTAGAGATACCTCGATCGCGACAGTCCCGATAAACTTCTCGTCCATCGTAACGTCGTGGAAGAAGTTGAACCATTTCTCTTTCTTCTCAATAATCACCTCGCCGGGAGTGCCGACAACCTTTAATGGAACGATCCGCTCTTCCTCGGTGCGCGAGTACATGGCAAACACGTTACCGTACCTGTCGTATATCGTGATGGCTGTGAGCTCCGTCATCTCCTTGAACGAGTTCAAGGTCTCCATTATAGCGCCGTGGTCGTCGAATTCCAGACCTGGCGAGACGTTGAACGCCATTACACGGATGACGTCCGAGAGTTTCGTCTCGAGGTCGTTGATTGCCATGGACCGGTAATGCGCCTGGCTCAGAAGCACGTGGACGACAGTAGCAATCAAAACCGCGAGGAATGTTGATACAATCAGCCTTGTACGGATTGAACGGAAATGAACGATCTTTATCATCATTGACCTCGTAGAGAAAACCCCCGGCCCGGCCGTGGCACTAATAGAACTAATAGATTGTTCAGATGTTATATCGGATGGTTCGGCTGATATATTTACAGAAAAATGCCCGATCCGATGAGCGCCGAGACGAAAGTCCGGTGGTCAAAAGGCTCGATATCCTCGACACTTTCGCCGACGCCCACGTAGAGAACAGGTATATCAAGATTACTCTGGATCGGAATTATGGCGCCGCCCTTCGCCGTGCTGTCGAGCTTCGTGAGAACGATCCCCGTAATCGGCAGGGCCTCGGTGAATACCTCGGCCTGGCGGATGCTGTTCTGGCCCGTGTTGGCGTCGAGTACGAGCCAGGCCTCGAGCCCGATCCCCTGCACTTTCGCCGACAGCACCCTGAATATCTTCTTTAACTCCTCCATGAGGTTTGTCTTCGTGTGGAGCCGTCCCGCCGTATCGACGATAACGATGTCTATCTCCTTTGCGATCGCCGACTGAACGGCATCGTACGCGACTGCCGCGGGATCCGCCCCCATCTTCTGGGCGACGACCTGGACTCCGGCACGCCCGGCCCACAGCTGCAACTGCTCGATCGCCGCCGCGCGGAACGTATCACAAGCGGCGAGAAGCACGCTTTCTCCACGGTCCTTCATCAGGTATGCCAGCTTCCCGATCGTCGAGGTCTTCCCGACACCGTTGACACCGACCACGACAATGACTCGCGGCCGCCCACCGGGAGGTTCGGGCACGTGCACCTCATCGATGATCCTGAGAAGCTCGTCGCCGACGATATGCACATATGACTCCGCGCCCCTCTCCCCCGAACCGGTCTTCTCACGGAGCCGTTCGATGATCCGGTCGGTTGCTTCGACCCCGAGGTCGGAAGCAAGAAGAAGCGCCTCCACCTCGCCCACCAGTCTCCCATCAAGCCTCCCGGATGAGAATATTCCCCAAAGCGGTCCGAAGAGACGTTCCTTGGTCTTTTTCAGTCCCCTCATGAATCCCAGCATGTAATGAGCTGCTTCCTAGTTTGAGGATACCGGGGATTCCACCAGGGTTTTCCCTGCCGGTTCCCTCCTGGTGATAACGTCCTCAACATCGGACATGTTCACGGAAACCACGCTCGAAACCCCACGCTGCTGCATCGTGACGCCGTAGAGCTGGTTGGCGATCTCCATGGTCCGCTTGTTATGCGTGATAATGATGAACTGCGTTTCTTCCTGGAATTTCTCAAGCATTTTCACAAAGCGCTGGATGTTCGCATCATCGAGCGGCGCATCAACCTCGTCGAAGATGCAGAAAGGGCTCGGCTTCGCTTTATACAGCGCGAAGAGGAGCGCGAGCGCCGTCAGCGCCCGCTCACCACCGGAGAGAAGCGATATGTCCTGGACCCGCTTTCCCTTCGGCCTCGCCATGATGACGATGTCGACCTCGAGAAGATCCTTTCCCTCGCCCAGAATGAGATCCGCCTCACCTCCCTCAAAAAGTACCTGGAACGTTTCGGCGAAGAACCGGCGGACGGTCTCGAACGTCTCGATGAAACGCTTCCGCGCCCTTCTGTTGATCTTCTGAATCGCCTCTGTCAACTCGTCCCTCGCCTTGACAAGGTCGTCCTTCTGGGCAACGAGGAAGTCGAGGCGCTGTTTCTTCTCCCCGTACTCCTCGACCGCGGCGAGATTCACCGGCCCAAGGCTTTCGAGCTTGCGCTTCTCGTTCTCGATCAACTCCCGTGTGACCGGCGACTCTTCTTCGGACAGAGGGATTTCCCTTCCGTCAAGATAGAAGCCGAGATCCTCGTTGTGGATCTCCTTTCCTCGCTCGACGAGATCCTTCATTCTTGTCTCGATCGTCGAGAGCCTGACACGGATTTCGTTCTCCCTGGTGAAGATCCTCTCGCGCTCCACCTGCAGTGTTTTGAGCTCCTTTTCCATTTCGGCGATCCCGGACCTCTTCTCCTCGAGGACTCCCGTCAGGCCGTCCAGGTCCCGCTGGTACGAGTGTTCCTGCTCGAGAAGGTCCTTCACCAGGCCCCTCTCGTTCTCCAGGTATTCGCCGAGCAGCGAGATTTCCTCGCGCGAAGACGTTATCTCTTCACGGCGGGTCTCGACGATACTCCTGAACTCTCTCTCCATCTCGCGCAGCCCGCGGATTTCCTCTTCCTTCTTTTCCCGGGCACCCTGGAGCGAAGCGAGTTCCACTTTTCTCTCTGTCAGCTCGATCTCGATCGTACTCCGCCTGCCCTGCAACGCGGCGAGTTTCTTTTCAAGCCCGGCCGCCTCCGACATCTCGTCCCCTTTTTCCTTCATTTGCAGGGCGAGCCGTGTCTCTTCAAGCTTGGAAAGCACCTCCACCCGTGAGCCTTCGATCTCATCGAGGGATTTCATCAGGAGCGAGCATTTTTCCTTCTTCATGATGTAGTTCCGCTCGACTTCCTGCAATTCGTTTCCCCTGCCGGCGAGTGTCTCCCGGAGCCCGGCAATCTCCAGTTCCAACTCTCCGGCCCTTTCGCGAAGATTCCTCTTTTCATTCCTGTCCCTGCCGCAATCGATCTCGAGTCCGGCGGTCTCCTCCTCGAGTCCGGATATCTGCTGCTTTATCCTATCAATTTCCTCGGAGCGCCCTAGCAGGGATACCTCCGTGCCGGCCGTACCGGAGAAGTAGATGCCCTTTCCCCTGCGGAAAAAGATGCCCGACCGGGTGACGGCTCCGAGTCCCCGCCCCGTCCCGGAGGAGATGAAGCTCATCGCATCCTCGGGACTTTCGAAGAGATAGACATCGCCGAGCACCTCGTCAGCGAGCGACGCTAGCGGTTCGTTCACATTGATAAAGTCGGAGAGCCTGCCAATGCATCCCCGTGAGCCGGCGGATGGCCGTTCCGACACCGGGACCACGGACCTTTCGATGAAGAACCTGGCCCTCCCGAGACCATTCCTCGACAGCTCCTCGATCAATTCGAGCGCGCCCGGAAGATCATCGACGACGACCCCGTCAAGCACACCGGCGAGCACCGCCTCGAGAGCCGGCCGGTACTCGTCGTCGGCATGGAAAAAATCCGCCAGCGGTCCCTTCACCCGGCCATCGTCCCTGGTCAAAACATATCGGGCTCCCGACGGGAATCCCTCGTAGTTCTCTTTCATACGCACATACAGGTCGAGCCTGCTGTTCAGTTTTGCGAGTTCCGTTTTCCTCTCGGACAGAACTTTCTCCCTCTCCCCGAGACGTGTCTCAACCTCGTCGGTCATAGAAACAAGTCCCTCCCGTTCACTAACCAGAAATCCGAGGCGCTCGCGGAATTCGCCGAGTT
>DAOVFR010000048.1 GCA_030672805.1 Candidatus Krumholzibacteriota bacterium | reverse complement strand
ATGCGCTCGATGACCTCGAGCCACTTTTCCTCGTCGAGCTTGATGTAATTTGACATCACGCCAAGCAGAATCGTGTTCACGAGGCGCGTGTTACCGAGCTTCCCTGCAATGCCGAAGGCGTCGATGAACATTGCATCGGGCGCCTTCTCCCTGATTTTCTCGTCTGCATTCTCGGGGTATGAAAACTTGCCCGTGGTGACGATGGGTGGGACGATCATCTGTTTGTTCACAATGATCCTGCCGCCCGGGCGGACCTCTTCGGCCCAGCGGAGACCCTCGGCAAGCTCGAAAGCCAGCACTACGTCGGATTCGCCTGACGGGATGAGGGGTGATGCGACCTCCTTGCCGAAGCGGACGTGGCTCGTCACGACGCCTCCACGCTGCGACATGCCGTGCACCTCGCTTTTCTTTGCGTCGAATCCCGCCACCTTGGCCACCTCACAGAGGATCTCGCTCGCGAGCAGGACCCCCTGGCCGCCTACGCCGACGATCAGAACGTTCGTAGTACCGTTTTTCATGCCGTCACCCTTTCTGCAGTGAACCACTTATAAATGTAATGCAACGATTGAAGCTCCAACCGGGTTTCACGTGGAGAGCCGGATATACCGATTACTGTTCGAGCTCGACGATGGCATCGACCGGGCAGACCTGCGCGCAGATCGCGCAGCCGGCGCAGAGAACCGGGTCGATATATGCCTTCGGGCGGCCCTTCTCGTTCTTCTCTCCAGATCCCGAAATCGCCGGGCAGCCGACGCGGAAGCAGGCGCCGCAGGCGGTGCAGAGATCGAGTTTTACCGTGTATGGTTTGTCCCTGATCTTCTTCGGGAAAAGCATGCATGGCCTGTTTGTGATGACGACGGACGGGGCGTCGCGGTCGATCTCTTCTTTGAGCGCTTCCGTCGTTTCTTCGAGGTCGTATGGGTCGACGACGCGTACGTGTTCGACACCGAGAGCGTTGCAGAGCTTCACCAGGTCGATCGCGTGTGTTTTCTCGCCCATGAGCGTGCGGCTCGTGCCCGGGTGGTCCTGACCGCCAGTCATCGCGGTAATACGGTTGTCAACGATGATGGTCGTCTGTGTCCCCTTGTTGTAGACGACGTTTGCCAGGGATGTGATACCGCTGTGGAGGAACGTGCTGTCGCCCAGAAGGGCAACCGCTTTCTTATCTGTCTTTCCCGCTTTCTCGATGCCGAAGGCATGGCCGATCGAGGCGCCCATGCAGAGACAGGTGTCGATTTGCTCGAGCGGAGGCAGGGCTCCCAGCGTATAGCATCCGATGTCGCCCGTTGTGTAAACCTTGAGCTTCCGGAGCGCCACCAAAACCCCGCGGTGAGGGCAGCCGGGACAGAGAACCGGGGGTCTCGGGAGAAGATGCCCGGCGTCTTTCTTGACCCCGGCGCTTTTCTTCCCCTCGAGGATGCCGGCCTCGATGAAGCCGTCCCTGAGCCGATCGACGTTGAACTCGAGGTGGTTCGGGAAGTACTTCTTTCCATTGCACTCGATCCCGGCGGCCTTGATCTGATCCTCGTAGAAGCCTTCGAGCTCCTCTACGATGAAGAGACGCTTCACCTTCGAGGCGAATTTCCGGATCTTCTCGATGGGGAGAGGGTACCCGAGACCGAGCTTGAGTATGCTGGCCGACGGCAGTGACTCGCGGGCGAACTGGTATGTTATGCTTCCCGTAACAATGCCGATTTCCCTGTCGTTCCATTCGATTCGGTTCAGCCCGGTCGTCTCGGCGTAGCTTTTGAGCTTCTCGAGGCGCTCGATCACGAACCTGTGGCGCTTAATCGCGTTGGCCGGCATCATGACGTATTTTGTAATATTGCGCTCGAAACCGGGATGATCGACCGTCTTTCTCTCGCCGATCTCCACGAGACCCTTTGCATGCGAGATGCGCGTCGTGAGACGCAGCAGGACCGGTGTGTCGAACTGCTCGCTGATCTCGAAGCCGTATTTCACGAAATCCTTCGCCTCCTGGCTCGAAGAGGGCTCCAGCACGGGGATCGAGGCAAACCTGCCGTAGAAACGGTTGTCCTGCTCGTTCTGGGATGAATGGAGGCTCGGGTCGTCGGCGGTCAACAGGATGAGTCCGGCGCCGACCCCGGTGTACGACAGCGTCATCAGGGGATCCGCCGCAACGTTCACGCCAACGTGCTTCATCACCGCAATCGCCCGGGCCCCGCCGTAACTAGCGCCCACCGCTACCTCGAGAGCGACCTTCTCATTGGTCGACCATTCGGCATAAACGTCTTCCTTGAAATACCTTCCGATTGTCTCGAGTATCTCCGTGCTCGGGGTGCCGGGGTAAGCGGAAGCGAATTCCCCGCCGAACTCGTAGACGCCTCGGGCTGCGGCTTCGTTTCCCGAGAGAAGCATCTTCATGGTTTGATTCCTCCTGGCAGGACAGATTCGATGGTGCAGCAATTAATAAAATGCATGAGTTTTACCAGTTCAGGTTAGCCGGAAAGGTTTAAAAATTCAACTAAATACTTTGTAGCGGCAACGGGAGAATTCCATGGTGGAACGGCATGAAATCTTCTATTATTGAACAAGTTAACTGCAGAAAAAGCGGGTGTTTGTCAGTAATCCACGGGCGGCTTGAGCCGGATGATGATGCCCAGGCGGATATCAAACGCGGAGTACCTGTCTTCGAGGAGGCCGTTCCCGCTCGTCCGGATCACGTCCTCACGGACATTCTCGAGGAATGGTTTCTCGAAACGTTTCTCCTGGAACCCCAGGGCGAAAACGCTTTCGAACATGATCGAGATGTTGTCCTTCAGGACGGACTCGGCCTGGAAAGTGGCGAGACCCTCGAACGCGCCGATTCTGCCGCCTCCCGAGAGCAGGTTGGTCATCCCGTAACCGAGCCCGACACCCGCGTAGGGAATGAACCTTTCCCCCTCCGGCCTGAAGCACCGCTTGACAACGAGATAATAGCCGTAGTGTCTGAGGTCTCCCACGAAATCCTCATGTTCGTTCTCGTAGTCGAACCCGGGGTAGAAAACCATTGTGAAACATGCATCCACCGCCCAGCGTTTCTCGAGAAATGATCTGCCCAGGGCGACACTGAACGCGTACCCCGGCTTGACGCGCTCTTTCCCCTGCCGTACGAGTTCGTCCGAGAGATTCGAAAGAAAAGGCTGACTCGCGCCTATGTTCGCCTTCAGGTAGAACGTGCTCTCGACGCATGCGCCCGGCGTGAACGGGATGGATACAATCAGCAAGGCGAATACAGTGATGATCAGGTTTTTCATAATGCACCTCGATGTTATTGCATGTCCCGTGCGGCCTCTTCGAGAACCTTCTCGTAGACAGCGAGGTCCGCGGACGTGAAGAGCACGAAGTCGACTCGTTCTATCGCCCGCCGTTTCAATTCATCGATGACCGTTCGCACGGCAATCCGTGCGGCCTTTTCGATGGGGAAACGGTACACGCCCGTGCTGATGCTCGGAAAGGCCACCGATCGGCAGTTGTTCTTCTCGGCGAGTTCGAGGCAGCTCCGGTAACTGCAAGCGAGAAGGCCGGCTTCATCGATTCCGCCGCCCCTCCAGACCGGGCCTGCCGTATGGATCACGAATTTCGCATCAAGCCTGCCGGCGGTCGTAATGACCGCGCCGCCGGTCGGGCATCCTCCCTGCTCCGAGCGGATCCGGTCGCATTCGGCCAGGATCTCCGGTCCGCCGGCAACGTGAATCGCACCGTCCACACCCCCGCCCCCGACGAGGCGTGAATTGGCTGCGTTCACGATAGCATCGGCAGAGTGCCGCGTGATATTGCCCAGTATCAGCTCCAGGTTCTTGCCATGGACAGCAAGTTTATTCATCGCCGCCCCCTGCGTATCGGCAACGAAAATGTGATTGAATGCATCAGAGTTGATTCTCGATCCATTCCTTCAGGTCGTTTAACGGTATAAGGCCGGTGCCCCGTGCGACGAGCCCTCCCTCACTGAACACGAGGATTGTCGGCACACCTTTTACCTGGTACCGTCCGGGAGCGTGTGGATTCTTGCTCACGTCAAGCTTGAAGAACCGGGCCTTTCCGAGGTAACCGGGTCCGACCTCGTTGAGGAGCCCTCCCATAACCTGGCATGGTGAGCACCAGAGGCTGAAGCAGAGCACAAAGCAGGGAAGCTTGCACTCGAGCACTTTCTCATCGAAGGTCGTGTCCGTCAGCGGCTCGGACTCGCCGGGCCTGGTTTCGAGGCCAAGCAGTCTTTTCCAGAAACCCATGCTGTTTCCTTTCCTTCCGGGAATGATAACATGTCAGGCGGTGTGTGCTCCATAAAAGATGGCAGTCACGGTGCACGGAATATGGGAGAAAAAAGCCACGCCGGATAATATAATAATGGAGCGAACGATGTTTGAAAGGTGGTATGTCATGAAGGAACCGGGCCGCGTATTGATATTCTTTCTTGTCGTGATCTGCTTCTCCGTACCGGGCGTGGCGGAAAGTTGTGCCGGGAACGCGGCGGTGCTGTTGTCCGTGACCGGCGCGGGTGCCGGGGAGCGGGGGGACGCGAAGACGGACAGTCTCCTGCCGGCTTCGGGCGAGATCACGGGATGGGAGCGGGACAGGGACATGCTCGAGTACGACGCGGGGAACCTTTGGGAGTACATTAATGGATCGGCCGAAAGTTTCCTCGCGTACGATTTCAGGATGGTCCATGTACAGGATTATCTCTCGAGGGACGGAGAGGGGCTCAAGGTCGAAATCTACCGTCATGGAAATCCCACGATGGCCTTCGGAATCTATTCACAGATCAGAAGCCCCGGCCTGGACTACTACGAGATCGGCAGCGAGTGCTTCGGCGACGGGTACTCGATCCATTTCCTGAAAGGCCCGTATTATGTTCGTGTCGGTGTATTCGAGGAGAGCGAAGCCCTTGTCGATGCAATGAAAGCATTCTCCCGCACAGTGGCTTCGAAGATAACCCGGGGGAACGAGCTGCCCGGGGAGCTGGACCTGTTCCCCGGGGAAGGTCTCGTCGTCAAGAGCATCACCTACGTGACGAAAGGGGTCCTCGGCAGAAGCAAGTTTCCTCCCGCGTTCACGGCCATGTACCTGCTTGGTGGAACGGAGGGAAAGCTCTACATCATACCGCTCCCGTCACGCGATGAAGCGGCTGAGCTTTTTACCTGGTATTCGGGGATCGTCGGCGCCCGGGCGGAAAGGAGCGGCGGCGACCGGGGCCGCTTTGTGACCGCGGCCGGTAAGGATTCTTACCGCGGCGAGGTCGCCCTGTTCCGGTACGAACGGTGGATGGGTGTAATGAGCGGTTTTGGCGGTTCGTTGGAACGCATGATCAAGGTGGCGGAACGGTTCGTTGATCGTGCAGCGGCTGCTTCGATGTAAAGCTGGCTGCAAGGGTACTGGCCTCCCCCCGGGAACCCGTGGTAAAGGGTCTCAACTGGGAAGGCGGGACTCTATATTATATGGTGAAGAAAAAAGGGCTCCCTCCATGGGAGCCCTCGTGTAATCAGATCGCGATCCGGCTATACGGAAACGTTACCTGTACAGTCCCTTGATAGCGCCCCAGTTTGTTTCCTTGACCGCGAATTCATTGCACTCTTGCTCTTCGCTCGTGTAGTTCACGTGAATGGCGACAAGCCTCTTGCACGGCTCGATCGGGTAACCCTCCAGGCAGTTCGCGAACTGGAAAGCGCCGGCATCGGGGTGCGGGACGACCTCGAGAATTACCTTGTTGGGCGTGGTCATGAACAGTGTCTGGTGGTAGTTCCAGTGCCAGGTGGTCTGGCATGCCTTGTAGCACACGCTCATACCGCTTGCCAGGTCACCGAGCGCCACCGAGATAATCGCGTCGTTGGGGGTTACTGTGCTCGGGATGATATCGCCCGGATAACTGATCATGAACTCCGCGCACATCATGCCGCGCTCGCTCGGGTGACAAAGGATCCACATCTCGAATGAGTACATACCTTCGCCGGTCACACACCAGTTTGTGCGGCCCTCGTCCAAGAAGAGCCCGATGTAGCCCATCGGGTACGGCTGAGCATATGCAGCGCTCGAAAGGATAACGAGCGCGACACAAAACATTAATGCTTTCTTCATCCTCACCCTCCTGTGAATGGCCAGTTTCTTCAAAAACCTTCCTCTATATCCTCAATCTTCATTCTGTAGCAAATACTTTACCAGTTTATTGAAACCCTTTTAAGCATATTTTCCCTTCAAACACCACCCCCCTTTCTTTCATCGATAACTGATGGTAAACAGCCGGTCCGGTGGACCGATTCCAGGGTGTATTTTCACAAGGCCGTGCCGTTCGATCCCTTTCTCCCACACGAACTTGAAGCCCAAAACCGTATAAATGCACTCATCCGCCCGGATGCAGGCTTCCACTATCTTAATAGTGTAGTTATTCAGGCATGTCAACAAGTTTTTTTTCAATACGTAGAGGGGTTCATAAAACACGTGCAGACTCGGCCCGGGATGATACGGAAGAACGTTCTGCCAGGGATTTGTTCGGTACATGTGGCCGGTTTTTTCACGTTTCGGGAAAGGGGGCAAGAAAGAAAAGGGCTCCCGGCCGGGAGCCCTTTTGCGAAACAGAAATACTTAAGGGCAGCTTGTTACTCGAACAGCCCCTTGATGGCGCCCCAGCTGCTCTCCTCGACCGCCGTACCCTGGCACTCGGGCGCCTCGGGCGGGTAGTTGATGAAGAGATTGGTCAGCACGGTGGCAGGCTCGACCGGATAGCCTTCCAGGCAGTTCGCGAACTGTATGGCGCCGGCCTCCGGGTGAGGAACGATCTGGATAAAAGTCTGTGAAGGATCGGTCACCCAGAGGGCCTGGTGGCAAGGCCAGTTCCAGCCATGCTGGCAGCCGACGTAGCAGACGCTGAGGCCGCCCGGAAGGTCACCGAGTGATACAGAGATCAACGGGTCGTTCCAGGTCACCGTGCTCTGGATTATGTTCGCCGGATAGGCGACTGCGAACTCGGCGCAAATCTGGCCATCGGGACCGGGCAGGCACCAGATCCACATCTCGGCGGCGTAGAAACCAGTACCCTCCGTGCACCAGTAGGAATGATCGGCATCGACGTAGAGACCGATGTAACCAAGCGAGGCGAAAGCCGAGCTTGAAATCAGAAGGAGCGCAACGCTAGCAATTAACGCTTTCTTCATTTCGAATTCTCCTTTAGGTTCTCTGATACCAGGTTGGCTCATATCGACTGGGGAATGGATATGAGCGGCGAATCAATTCTCAGCCAGAGAGTTAGACCAAAACCTCCTTCCGCCTGCTCACGCCCACGCCCGGTGCGGGTTGCGTCCTTCACCGGTCACGCGTCATGGCAGCACGCTTCGCAGTTCCTGCAACTTATGTACGAGTGAACAAATCAGCCCCGCCAACGCAAGAGATGCATATTGAAGGAAGGACTCGTTGATAAACCAGTTGTCCGATCAAATCGGCATATCCCGTTGTTCACTTCATTGGCCTTATAATTATACCATATTCCGGGCAGGTAATGTAAGATGGAAAATGCATCAAGTGCTGAAAAAGGAGAGATTTAAGGACTTTCCCTAAAGTAGGGGATTCAGCCTATATCTCGATCAGCCTCCCCGCCGCGTCCTTCATCATCTCCGGGATAGTGAGATGGTAGGGGCATTTGTCGAGGCATTCCCCGCACGCGGTACAGTCGCTGTAGGTCTTCGCCAGGGTCTTGAGCCGCGAAAGCGCCCAGTCCTTCAGTCCGTAGCGGACGTAGTAGCCGTCGAGAAGCAGCAGGAAGGGGATATTGAGCCCGTTGGGACACGGCATGCAGTAGGCGCACCTGCGGCAGAACTTCTCACCCCAGAGTTTCTTCTCCTCGCGCAGCTTGCCGTGCTCTGAGTCGCTCAATGGAGCCGGTGATTCTCCCGCCGACGCATTCTCGTCCACCTGCTCGACCGAATCCATGCCCGGTATCGATACGTCGACCCCCCTCGTGAGTGAGAAGCGTATCGATATCACCGCGTCCTTCAGGGCGCCTCCGGCGAGCGGTTTCATCCCGATGATGCCCATTCGTGCGGTCTTCGCCGCGGGGATGACGTCACCCTCCCACTCGTCCTCGATCGGGTTGTAGGGACACTGCACCGTGTCGAAGAGCCCCGTCTCCACCGCAGCAAGCAGCACCCGCCGCGAGTGCCCCGTAACGCCTATCCATCGCACCTTGCCCGCCTCGCGAGCCCTGGAGAGCCCCTCATAGGCGCCGCCTGGACCGGTGATGCGTTCGAGCTGTTCCAACGAGCCGACCGAGTGAACCTGGTAGAGGTCGATCATATCGGTGCGGAGGTTGCGCAGGCTCGCCTCGAGCTCCTCGACGATCTTGTCCGCACTGCGCGACATGGCCTTGCTCGCAAGGTAGATCCCGTCCCTGCGTCCCCCCAGAGCCCTGCCAATCTTTTCCTCGCTGTCGGTGTAGGCCCTGGCGCTGTCGAAGAAGTTGATTTCCCTGTCCAGCGCCCTGAGAAGCACGCGTTCCGCTTCGGTGAAAGACAGGCCCTGTATCGGGATGCCGCCGAAGCCGACAACCGACGCCTCGATATCGGTTTTGCCAATATATCTCTTTTTCATAGCTTTTGAAAGTTAGCAGAAACGGTGCACGATTTCCAGAGTGTTTGATGGCTCCGTATCAGGACTTTCGGGGAAGGTGGCTCCGTGCAATTGCGTGTCAGGAAAGGAGGTTGTCGTAGACGGCTTCCACGCTCGCAGTCATATCGCGCGCAGAGAAACGTTTCCGGACGGTTTCTCTCCCGCGCTCTCCCATGGCGGAAGCCTTTTCGCGGTCGAGCAGGAGCTCGGTGATTCGTTCCGCCAGCGATGACGGGCTCGATTGCGGTACCATGCAGCCGGTGACTCCCTGGTCGATGATCTCTGGTATCCCTCCTACGCGCGTCGCCACAACTGGCAGGCCCGCGGCGAGCGCTTCGAGAAGCGCCAGCGGCAGTCCCTCTGACCGCGATGAGAGGGCGAAGCAGTCGAGAGCCCCGTAGAACTGTTCGATCTCGGCAGACGGCGGCACGATGGATACGGAGGTCTTGAGACCGATCCGCCCGGCGAGGCTCGTAAGCTCGCCGGCGAGCGGCCCCTCACCGGCGATGGCAAGGTGGGCATCCTTCACCCTGGACCGGACCACGCGGAATGCCTCGATGAGATCGCGGTGGTTCTTGACCGGAACGAAGCGGCCGACCGTTCCGACTATCGTACCGTCGGCCGGCAGGCCGAAACGCTGCCTGCAAGCCGACCTGGAGGGCAGGTTCTCGAAAGCGGAGATACGGATTCCGTTGTGGATGGTGATGAACATGTTCTCGAGCTTCGGGTAACGATCCGTGAATGACTTCCGCACGCTGTCCGCAACGCAGATGGTCCTGGACGTCCGCATCGAGAGGAACGGGTACAGCAGTTTCATCGCCGCTGGAAACGTCGACGGGTGGTACGGACGGTGCTCGGTCCTGACGATCGGAACCGTGATTCCTCCCAGCAGGGCGGCGAGCGTCCCCCACATGGCCCCCGGCGAGTTATGCAGGTGCAGCAGGTCAACCCTCTCCCGGCGTATCAGGCCGGCGAGCTTAACCAGTGCGGTCAAGTCTCCCCGGTGCCGCTTGCCGAGCATTACGACCCTTCCTCCCGCCTCCTCGATTGCGCGGGCAGGTTCTCCCCCGCCGGTGAGGGAACAGACTATGATCTCGAAATCATCACGTTCCGATTCTCGAAGCAGCAACTCGATAAGCCGCTCGGCTCCGCCCGGATAGAGCGAATAGATAACATGCATGATTTTTCGATGCATAACAGCTCATATAGCACATCGTTGGTAAATTTGCAATAAATCCGGGCGCTGCCGGCGCCGATATAGTGATCAATAGTGATGGAGGAATCCCCTTTGACACGATGGGCGGGACGGTTACAATCGGGAAAGCGCAGGGGCGATTCGGAGATCGTCCACGGTCCGTGGGGGCGTGCGCCGGGTGATGCGGGAGTGCCGTGTGCGCTGCCGGCGCCCAGGGACTGCATATCCGGAGGTTGGATTTGAGAAGAGCCAAGATCGTCTGCACGATAGGGCCCTCGTCGCGGGATGAGGAGACCCTCGAGAAACTGATCGATGCGGGCATGGATGTCGCCCGCATTAACTTCTCCCACGGGACCTACGACGAGCACCGGGAAACGTATGAATTGATCAGGAAGCTCGGAACTCATGTGGCAATCATGCAGGATCTTCCCGGCCCGAAGATACGCGTCGGCGAGATAGATGGTGGCGAGATGCATCTCATCGACGGGGAGACCCTGACGCTGACGACGAGGGATGTCCCCGGCGTGAATGGAACGGTCAATGTCACCTACCGGAGCCTTCACGATGACGTATCACCCGGTGATAACATATACCTGGCTGACGGGATCATCCATCTCGAGGTGGAGGATGTCTCCGGAGAGGATGTAAGGTGCCGCATTATCCACGGAGGCGTGCTGACGGCGCGGAAGGGAGTGAACCTTCCCGGTGTCAGTATCAGCGAGCCCGTTCCGACCGGGAAAGATCTGAGGGACCTCGCCTTCGGACTCGAGCTCGGCGTCGATCTGGTTGCCCTTTCCTTCATACGCACGGGCGAGGAGATCGAGAAGGTACAGAGGCTGATAGCCCGGGACGACTCGCATGCCAGGGTGATTGCCAAGATAGAAAAGAAGGAGGCGCTCACCGCGCTGCCGGATATTATCGACAGGGCCGATGCATTGATGATCGCCCGGGGAGATCTCGGTGTCGAGATTCCGGCCGAGGAGGTGCCGGTGCTGCAGAAGACGATCATCGCCGAATGCCTGAAGAAGGGTAAGCCGGTGATAACGGCTACACAGATGCTCGAGTCCATGGTCTTCTCCGAGCGGCCGACCAGGGCAGAGGCCAGTGACGTCGCAAACGCCGTCATCGACGGGACGGACGCTGTCATGCTGTCCGCGGAGACGGCGGCGGGGAAATATCCGGTCGAAAGCGTCCTGATCATGGACCGCATCATCAGGAAGGTCGAGGAGTTCGGTTACAGCCGCCAGATCCTCGATCTGGAGGGTCTCACCGGCGGAGGTGATTTCCACTTGGTGAGCGATGACACGCAGGATGCGCTCGCCGACGCGGTATGTGCCGGCGCGGTCAAGATCTGCAGGCAGGTCGGCGCCAGCGCCATCGCCTGCCTGACGCACCAGGGAAGGACGGCCAGGATGCTGGCGCGGTACAGGCCGCAGGTCCCCATCGTCGCGCTTACCGACTTCCAGCCGGCCGTGAAGTTCATGTCGCTCCTCTGGGGCGTGAAAGCCGTCCAGATCGACTGTATCGAGACAACCGAGAAGGTGTTCGAAGTTGTCAGGGAGAAGGTTGCCGAAATCGGGATCAGGGGGAAAGTGGTTCTTACGGCGGGGATCCCGACGAAGAAACGAATTGCGACGAATACTGTCCATGTAGTTGACATTTGAGTAAAATATCTTTACGCTTTTGGAGCGATCGTTAAAAATATTGTTGAAACGTTACCGGCCCCTTTTTCACGGGCATATCGTCAGTTTCCCCGGATTTACAGGTGAGGATCTGTCGATGAAACGTGTAATTCGTTGAATTTCAATGTGATATCCCGGCCGGAGCCCCGGGCTTCATGGGGATGCCTGCCCTATTCATGAAGGGCTGCAGGGTGCCCGTGAACTGGCACAATTATTGATAATCCATGTATGTAGATAAGTGGCAAGTTTGAGCCCGCGGTTTCTTTGTTTTGGAGACACACCTCCATCGTTAAGAGATAGGCTTAGGCAAACCACTTGGCCCCGAGGGTGCCTGAGCAGCAAGACCGAACGAGATAACCTCCAGCGGGACCAGAAAAGGGTGGGAATTGAGCCCCCACCCTTTTTTACGTGTAACGGATCGGCCCGGGTATGCCGTCCAGGGCGGTGGTTCCCCGGGCCTGCACTTTCTA
>DAOVFR010000052.1 GCA_030672805.1 Candidatus Krumholzibacteriota bacterium | reverse complement strand
TACCGAGGATGCTCGTGTAGATCGTGACCCTGTCGGGAATCGGGATGATAAGTTCGTTCCCCGACACGATCTCTTGATCGACGGGCCCGTCGTTGCCTGATGCGACCACGACTCCCATGACGGGGATACCGGCCCTGATCGTTGCACCCGACGCGTAACCGTTCACCAGGTCGATCGATACGAACAGCCGGCGCCCGGTTGAACCGGGAAGCGGAAGGGACAGACCCGGAGCGGTGTACGTCTTCGCGGCGGCGATGGAGAACACGGTGAGCGAATCATCGTACCGTGGATCGAACAGACCGTCACCGTCGTCGCTCCAGAGCACGACCTTTTTGATATGCCCCTCGTCCGCCGTGCCGTGGTTGATGATCGTGAGTGCGGTCAGCGTATCGTCCCTGCAGCCGTTACCCGGCACATCTATATCGTATATGAGTATGTCTTCCGTCATGGTGATAACGGTGCTGTCCGCAAGCGGGTGCGCCGTTAGCTGGAACGAGCACATGCCGTCCGTTACGGCGCCATCGCCGCTCGAGATGGGGAACTCGGCATCGAGCAGGAATATATCCGTTGCCGCCGCGACAAGGTAGATGTCCCCGGCGGATGCGAGGGAAACGCGGAGTGTCTCGCCGTCGGCGGTCAGGTACGAGTCGGCATACGCCGTCACGTAAAGAACATCCTCCGCGTCGACGGAAAGCACGTGGCCGATACCCTCGAACAGTCCCTCACCGGTCGACCATGCGGCGTTCGAAATCACAACGTCGGTGGCGGGATCGAACAAGCGGTCTCCGTTGTCGAGACAAAGCCTGAGAAACTTCGACGGCTCGCAGTAGAACAGGGTGGTGTCACCCCTCACACGCAGCGAGTCGAACGTCACGATATCGGTCGTGCCGTTCAGGAGCCTGAAGGCGAGTAGCTGCACATCACCGTCGCCGGGATACACGGTGGCTGGCGGAACCGGCACCGCGTCGAGTACCACTTCCTCGACCCGCACGATGAGCTGCGAGGAATCGGACAGTGCGGTTCCGTCGATGGGCCCGTCGTTGCCCGACCTGAACTCGACGCCCCCGGGCGGAATGCCGATACGGAGAACAAGCTCATCGGAGAAATTGTGACCGATATCGGCGGAAACGTGGAACCG
Organism: Candidatus Krumholzibacteriota bacterium; assembly: GCA_030672805.1. Lineage (GTDB taxonomy): Bacteria > Krumholzibacteriota > Krumholzibacteriia > Krumholzibacteriales > Krumholzibacteriaceae > DAOVFR01. The sequence goes on along the minus strand of DAOVFR010000052.1, from coordinate 10,390 downwards.
CAGCGGCCCGGTCACCGGGTAATCGATTCCGGAGATGACGAACACGTCGCCGGTTCCCTGCAGGGTGCCGATCAGGCTGTCCGATACGGCGGAGAACTCACCGTCCCCGTCGTCTACCCGGAGCTCGAGGGCGGTGATCGCGCCGTCGGCCTGTGCGTCGCCGTAGTTCTTCACGGTAAGACCGTACAGCACGTCGGCTGAATATCCCCTCCTGGGCACGACCGCGGACATGACCAGCTGGTCCGATGTATCCGAGTAGAGGGTATCGGGCAGGTTGCTCTCGATGCCGTACTGGAACAGCATCGATCCGTCGACGACTCTTGTACCCCCGGAGTTCAGCGGTGTACCGGAAAAGGAGATGGCCGCTCTTCCCGTGATGGAAATCGAATCGGGCGAGGATATCTCGATATCGATCGAATCGCCGTCACAGGCGAGGAACGAATCGATATCGGCGATGACGTAGTAATAGTGAGATTCCCACGCGGGCAGTTCGAGACCGCCGCCGGTCTCGAACCTCGCCCGGCCGTTCTCGAGGATCGCTGTCGCGATAAGCGAATCGGTCCCGCTGAAAGGCCTGCTGAGCAGCGGATCGCGCCCGCCTCTCTTGCCGGGGTCTTCCCTGTCGGCGGGACTCTCATTCTCCCTCGCACGCCGCTCTGTCGCCTTCTCGAGCGCTGCGCCGCCGCTTCCCGCACCGGAGCCCTGCCTGTACAGGTAAAGCCTGCTGATGTTGACATCGTTCCCGGGGACCGGGACGGTGCCTGACGTAACGTTCGTCACGGCGATCCCGTCGAGCGTGACGTTGTAGACGCTCTCGAGGGCAATCTCCATCCTGAGAAGCTCGACGCCGCTCTCGCCGGGATGCACCGCCGGCGAGGGGATAGCATGCTCCGAAACATGAACGGTCGGCTCGAGCACGATCAGCCTGTTCGTCGGCGACAGCGTCCAGTACTGGCTGTAGTAGGTCGTTCCGTCGTACCAGCCCTCGAGGGACAGGACAAGGTCGAGCGTGTCCGGGGCGGAGAAGGTCGGGGGAATATCCACCGGATCGAATGAAATCGGGAATTTAGCGGCACCCGTCTCGATCCAGGTCTCATTGCTCAGGTTCGCATAGAGTGTGTCGCTTCCGTCGGTGATCATCAGGAACGACGAAGTCCAGAGCCGTATGCCGTCCGGCATCGGGCTGGTCACCTCGACATAGAACGCCACACCCTGTTCGCCGGGATAGACGAAGTCCGGCCACAACGAGTGCGGTTCGTCCATAAGATAGATCGGCCCGACCACCTGGACCGTCTGCATGCCGCTGAACGCGCAGCTCCTGTCCCCGGGATCTCCGTTGTCGGCATCGTCGTCGCATGCGTGGATCGCGTAGACAACCTCGGTCCCCTCCGCGAAGCCGCCGATCGCCCCGTCGGCGGTATAGTAGCCGCCGCCCAGGGACGACATCAGGACCTCGTTGTGATCGACGGCAAGCTCGCCGTCCGTGTCCCAGATGAAGTACACACCCTGCCCGCCGGATCCCGTTTCATCGTCGTAGACCCCGCTCGAGTCCGAGATGTGACAGGTGATATCGAAACTCTCCCCATCCGATACGATCTCGGGAGAGAACTCGGAAAAGACAGGGGGAATGGTATCGTCATCGACCATCCGGAAGCTCGCCAGGAGCTTATCAATATCCCCGTCACCGGCCTCTTGCCCCTCGATGTAAAGCTGCACCGTGGCTATATCGCCATGCTCCCACTCCTTGTCGGGCTGGAACCACATCTCGAATATGTAGTACCTGCTGTTATCGCATGTGCCGGTGAGTTCCCAGTCCTTCAACCCGTCCACGCAGTCGATGATCATCTGCACCGGGGGGGTTCCGGGTATGAGAGAGCCGTACTCTCCCATCTTGCCATTGTCGACAATGAGGGATGTGAACGGATCTGACTGCATGTCCCACGGAACGGCGGGGTCCGCATAATTCGTGGCAGCGACGAAGAAATCGATGTTATCGGTCTCCTCATCATCGAGAAAGCTCTCGCTGATGAGAAATTCCTTCATGCCGGGCACGGGAGCGCTTATCCGTCCGAAGCTGCTTGACATGTTTTTAAAGGAGAAGTATCCGCGATCCGTATTATTCGGCTCCCACTCCCAGTCCACCATCGGATTTATCTGGATGACGAGGCGGTACCAGTTATCATTCTCGAAAGTGATATCGGCGATCGGGTCTCCCCCGTTCAGATAGTGCACCTTGTTCAGGGCAAATGCGTTTTCGTAGCCGATGTGCAGGATCTCGTCGTCGGACCGGTCCAGCGTCAGACGTGTGTCGAAGAGTCCGACGATCGGCTGTATGCCCTCCGCGAGGACGATCCATGCGGTTGAACGGCACCCGGGCACGACCGCGACCTCGATATCGTCGAAGTAGATATAGCCCTCGGCATCATCCGCTTCGGTCCTGATGCGGACCTGCGTGTCGAGAGCGATGTAGGCGGAAATATCGAAGCTTTCACTATGCGGCGTCGAATCGGTCCCCTCCGTTATAGTACGGATCGTGGTCCAGCTCGATCCTCCGTTCCCGGAAACCTGGACGAAAACGCTGGCGCCCATGAACCCGGCCCCCTCCAGGCGGTTCCAGTTGAACGAGAGGAGAGCACCTATCGCACCGGCGAGGTCCGCCTCGCGCAGTGCGCCGCGGCTTGAACTGGGTGTCGGGAACCCGCCGAGCCTGAGGCTGTTGCCCCACTCGGTGTAGGTGTTTTGAAAGACCCTGACGGTTCCGCTCGACACTCCGTCCGATTCGCCCGTCTCGATCCAGGGACCGCTCCAGCTCCTCGAGCCGTTGTCTCCCCCGTAGGAGATCCCGTCGAACCGGTCGAGAAACGTATCGAAAAACGTGTTATCACTCACCGTATCGAAATTATCGAGCCGCTGCCCGGTAACGGCGGCGTCGACACTGATGCTGCTGCCGGTCAGCGCTCCGTCCCTCACTGTCACTTCAAAGTTGTACGTCGAGACCCCCCCCACCGGGATAACATCCATCGGTGAGAGATCCCCGCTGACATCGTAGTCTCCGTTGCGGTCGCCTAACATCCCAAACGAGAAATTGAGCATGATCGTCTGAATGAGGATCTCTGTCCCGCTGTTATTGCAGACACTCACCTGAACGGGCACACCCTGCTGACTGACAAACAGTGTATCGAAGGAACAGCTGAGGGGCTCGATGAGGAGGTCTCCGGGCGACGCGAGAACCCGCCTTCCCTCCGGCCCGCTCGAACCAGGTTCAGTCGCGGCGGACGCCCGCGCGGGGAACAGCAGCGTTAAAAAAACGCATACGGTGAGAAGGGGTATTACAGCCCAGCGGTAAAAAACATTGCAAAATTGGTCAAATATGATAGATAAACGTCTCATAGTCCGGTGTTCCGGCATCTCCACCATAACGTATGTTTCAGCAACACGTTATGGCCATGCGGGACGCTGCGCCCGCCTGCCGGGGTATTGCTAACATTCTTTTTACCAACCGGTTGCACACGCACCGTGTGCCCGGCACCGGTTTGATGGAAACGGGTCGTGCAAGAACTATTCACAACAATAAGAAACATCCGGATATTTCAGGAAACGATGGGGAACCGGAGACAATTCCCGCCAGTGAGAACGGATCCCACGAAACAGTCGCAGCCGTCACCCATGCCGCGGAGCGCACATATCATTTGCCTCTCTCCGTGACGGTCGATATATTTCAAGCGCCTGAATCGCGATGTTATGTACAACCGGTTGAGAAAAGGACGTGAAAATGGATTGCAGGGAGAACCTGATCAACGCCTTTGGGGAATGCGGTGAAGCCGCCGCATGCTACAAGGACGAGCACTTTCTCATGGCCAATGACCTCTTCGCCTCGGTAATGGAACGGAGCAAGGATGAATTCAACGGTCTGCCCGTTATCGAGATCGTTCATCCGGAATCGATCGATATGGTCCAGGATTTCATGAGGCAGAGAAAGCGTGGGGACGTGAGCGTGCCGACCACCTACAAGTGCACGCTAAAAACGCCGAATAACCCGAAGATCGTAAAAAACCTCATCGTCCTCAAGGTGAAAAAAAGCGAGGGAGCGGTTCTCGTCATCATCAGGAACTGATCTCTGGCGGCGGCGGAGCCCATCCCGTCCGGCAGGGAACCGGTCCCGCCCGGCGGCGGAGCCCATCCCGCCCGGCGCGATGGTATTCTGAAAAAAACATTATGATCGCTTGATTTTAACCGGCACTCTACCGGCCTCCGCGCGTGGTGACAGAGAACAGGAACACCCTGCCGGCGCGGCCGGAGAAGGTCCGCACCGGATCGAGACCCTCTATCGCCGTCCCATCGACAACAGCGGTCAGCGTGGGCCGATACTGCCTGAAGTACGCTTCGTCGGCGACGATGTAGCGGTAGCCGTTGTGCCTTGCAAAGCGCACGAGACCTTCCGGGTCGGTCCAGGGGATGAATGTAGCTTCCGCCTTTCCGGCATAGTAACTCACCGGACAGCCCGAATGGGCGAGCACCGGATCGTTCTCTCCCGCCCGGTCACGAATCCACAGGCCGATCTCACGGCACTCCACCGCCTGGCCTTCATAAATGGATGCATACCTGATTATAGTGAACGGGATGAGACTTGCGAAAACGACCGCAAGGACCGCGTTTCTGAGGACCGCACTCCCGGTGCAGTTCTCGCCTATCCAGTCCGCGATTACCCCGCACCCACGGCCGCACCACAGCAGGTAAAGTGGTAGAAAAGGGATAAGGTAGCGAAGTTCGATGTCAAAGATCGAATACAGCAGGAAGGGAAACGCCCCGGTGATGCACAGGATGAGCTCCTGGCCTCGGCTTCCTCGCTCCCACCTTCGCCCGAAGAGTCCGAGCGGTACGAGCAGCAGAAGCAGCGGCGAGGCAAGAAGGAGCGGGAGGAGCGTCACTCCCCTGTTGAGCGTCCGGAAGTATCGTCTCGCGATGACGCCTTTCTGCCTCCAGAGCACTGCCCCCGCGTTTTCCCGCCCTTTCTCCTCGATTCGACGCGCCGTCCCCCCGTCGTTCAGACTGTAAACGTACTCCTCCCGCGCCAGCCCCCTGTCCCAGATCAGCGGCGAGCTGAGATTCACCGCCGCCTTCGAGCCACCCGTCCACCGCCCCGTCTTCCGGTGGAGAAGGAGTGTATAGGGTAAGATACACACGACGAACACCACGACCAAAACGGCCGCTCGCACGAGCCTCCGTTTCACGGGCGCACGCATGCACTCGCCACCGCGTCCGATGAGCACGACCGCGATCAGAAGCAGGAAAACGAACTGCGCCTCCTGCCTGGTCTGGTAGGCGAGGGCGAGGAACACGGTGGTGAGGATCCCCTCGCGCCACCCCCCTTCACGCATGTAACGGATGAGGAAAAGCACGGCCGACATCAGGAAAAGCGTGTAGAAAGACTCCGTCATCGCGGCTGTCGAGAATGAGATGAGATTCGGATGAAGCGCGATCAGCACGCCGGCGAAGAGGGCGGACCGTTTTCCCCACAGCCTGTCGGCGATCAACATGCAGGGAACAAGCACCGCCGCCCCGGCGATCATGGAAAGCAGTCTCAGCCCCGGCTCGGCCCCGCCGAGGATACGGCCGAAGGGAACAGCGACGAAGGGATAGAGAAACGACCAGTAATCGGAGAAGCCATCGAGTATCCGCCCCTCCATGAACCTGTGCAGGGACTCGGCGTAGTGAATCTCGTCACCGGTAAGAACGAGTCTCGCACCAGAGAAGGCCGCCCTGATAACAAGGGCGCCCCCCACGAGGATGCCCGCCAGGAAAAATCCCTCCCTGCCGCTCAGGGAATTGCCTGATATCTTTCTGCTCATCGATTGATCAGGACTTACGCTCTTTCGCCTCCTTGATCGCTTCCGAGATCTTGATGACATGCTTGCGCTCTTCAGCGATCAGCATATCGATCTTGGCGGCTCCGAGGTCCTCCCGCGTCATGCCCTTCATCATCTGGAAGAAAAGGATCGTGTCCTTCTCGAAGGTCAATGCGGCACTGAGAGCCTCGATCTCGTCATTCACGCTCTCGGCAAGCTGTTCCGCCTCGTGCACGTTGTTGAAGAGCCGGGACTTGACAAGGGCATCCAGGTACATGCCTTCCTGCCCTTCGGGATCCTCGACGGTGGGAAGCGAGGACTTCGGCGGCAGCGAATCACGAAGCTTTCTGAAGATCTCGAGATGCTTCTGCTCCTCCTGCATGAGGTGCAGAAAAACCTCTTTCACCTTCTCGTCCTTCACGAGCCCGGCCGCTTTCCTGTAATAGGCTTCCCCGTTTTTCTCCACGTCCATCCCCATCTCGAACACTTCATCCGCATTGAAGGCAATCGTCATATTCAATCATCCTCCTGAAATTACACCGTTCAGTCCATCTTCTCGAAATCATCCTTGGAGGCGCCGCAATCGGGACACACCCAGTCGGCCGGAAGATTCTCGAATGCCGTGCCTGGCTCGACTCCGTTCTCGGGATCTCCAAGCTTTGGATCGTATTCGTACCCGCAGATCAGACACTTCCACTTATTCATCGTGAACTCCTCCCGGATCATGTCCGACATTCATCACCGGATTCTATCGGGAAACCCTCAAGCACATCATCTTTGTACATCGGCTTGCGAACAAGTTCAACCTATTTTGCAGCCGGATCGTATTCCTCGAACTTGTCCCTGCCGGCGCCGCACACGGGACATACATCGGGCGGTTCTTCACCGGTATGTATATATCCGCACAGCGTGCATTTCCATTTCTTCACCTGTGTGACCTCCTGTTCCTGCTGTATTAACCGGTTCCCGTATCGAGGGCGGAGCCGTGCCGATTGCCGGAGACCGGTCAGTTCATTCTCCTTTCGAACGTACGATCAGTATCGAGATCTCATCCTCGATCTCTCTGCCGGCGATATGCATGCTCAGACTTTTCAGAAGATCCTCGATGATACTCGCCGGCGGATTCCGCCAGCGCGTCTCGAGGATTTCGGAGACACGATCCCTGGCGAACATCTCTTCCGCCGGGTTCCTCGCCTCGATGATGCCGTCCGAGAAAACACAGAGGACATCGCCCTTCTCGAAGGGAACGGTATGCTCCCGGTACGGATATTCCGGGTCGATGCCGACAATCAATTGCGTATTGAGCAGTGACCCGGCGCAGCCGTCGTCGCGAACAAGGAACGGCGGCTCGTGGCCGGCAAGGGTGAATGTGAGCTTAGCCTCACGCCTGTCGAACAGAGCGCAGAGCATCGTGAGAAAAACTCCCTGTCCTTCGAACCGATCGTGTATTTTCCGGTTCAGCATCCTGACGATACGCTTCGGACTCAACATCTCGGCCTCCATGTTCGCCGAGCTGGAAGCTTCGAGATACTCGCCGATCACACGGGCAGCGAGTGCATTGATCCCCGTCGTCTCGATGCTGTGGCCTATGACGTCGTAAAGAAGAAACAGGGTTCCGGTTTGCTCGCCGCGGTCGTTGATAATGCATGACTGGATATTATCGCCACCGACAAGTGCACTCGGCAGTGCAATCGATGCCGCCTCGAGATAGGACGCAACCTGCATCGTGTTGAAGAGAAGCTTACCGGGAAGCTCGTAGGAAAGCCCCTTGCCTTCACCACTCTTCTGATCCTCGTTCCATCCTTTATCCACCGCGCGGTACTCGTTCATCAATATGCGGCGGTGCTGCCGCTCTTCCTCTGCGAGCCTCGCGAGGATGCCCCTGACGCCGGAGGGCAGCGACGTATTCTCGCTCCCCTTGTAGTAATAATTGAACGCGCTCGTCTCACGCACGATCGCACCGGTGAGTACTTTCAGGATCTGGCCCTTCTCGTCGTCACTCATGATCGCCCACTATCGTTCGTATCATTTCGATTTCTTGGTATCATGCCAGAAGGCGTACGTCATCGGCTCTCCTTCACCGAAGACGCCACCTCCCACGATATCGCCGATGAAAATGCTGTGCGTTCCCGCATCGGTCGTCCTGTCATGCAGGACCGAGCATTCCAGGTACCCGATTGCCCCTTCGTAGATCGGGCAGCCGGTTCTCCCCCGCATGATCCGCACACCCTTGAACTTGTCAAAATCCCTGCCGGACCGGTACCCGAACCTCCGGACGATCCGCTGATCTTCCCTGCCGAGGATCGAGGCGGCGAACACCCCGCTCGATTCTATAAATTCATGGGTCAGATTTCCGTGGTTGATCCCGACGGCCAGCCGGGGAGGATCGCTCGTTATCTGGAAAAGCGTATTGCAGATCTGGCCGTTTAGCCGGTCGCCGTCGATCGAACTGACAAGATACAGGCCGTAACTCACCTTGCCGCAGGCTTCGATGATAACTTCCGTTTCCTCCCGTGGAAACAGGTACCCATGCTCGGTCTTGAACGCATCCCTGCCGGCGTGACATTTCGGGCATCTGTCGGGAGGAAACAGACCAACGGCAACGAAGCCGCACACCGAGCACTTCCAGTTCTGAGCGATCAAAAGTTCCCCTCCTGTAGACAGTTCCTGCAGGTCCCCCTGAACACGACCTGGCAGGAATCTATAGCATGTCCCTCGATCTCTTTCTCCGGAACCCGGATTTCCCCGTGTTCATCCATGAAAATATCGTGAATCGTCCCGCAACCGTTGCAGTAAAAATGGAAGTGAGGCTCGGTGTTGGGATCGTAGTTGAGCTGGCCGTCCATGATATGGAGCGGCTGGACCTCGTCGATCTGACCGAGCACGTTAAGAGTGTTGTACACCGTCGAGAAGGAGAGGGAACGGTATCTTCGTTTCAGCTCCCTGTGAATGGCCAGTGCCGATGGATGCTCGCGGTTTCCGAGCATATACTTGATAACGGCCATCCGTTGGAGAGTCAGCTTGAATCCTTCCCTTCGGAGCTTATCGATCGTTTTCTCGAATGACTGCATATGCCGATCTTCCCGATTCTATTCCAAGAGGCTCATATTTTAAACTACGATATAATAATATCCGAGTCAATAATTATTATTAAAAACATTGTATTATAATAAATCAGAATAAGTTATACTTTTCCGTTACCGGCTCTCCTTCGGGTTTCCTTTTTTGATTCCGGGCATGAGACGCGCAACGGGCACCCGGAACACTCCGGAACTTTCCGGCAGAACCGTTTCCCGTGCTCTACGATCAGCGCGTGATACTCCTGATAGATATCGACATCCCTGGGAATATGCATCTCGAATATCCCGCGAATCGTCTCGTATGGAGAGGCTTCTTCGACGAGCCCGAGCCTTCCGAATACACGCCTCGTATAGGCATCGACGACGAAGTACGGCTCTCTAAACGCGTACAGCATGATGGAGTCCGCCGTCTCGGGGCCGATGCCATTGAGTCCGAGAAGCGATTCCCTCGTGATCGCGCCCGTGCTCATGAAATGTGCGGCGAGCCCCTTCAACCGCCCCGCCTTCTGGTTATAATAACCCGATGAGCGGATGATGCCGGCAAGCTTCTCTACACCGGTCCCGGCGAGCCGCTCTGGACTGAGCATGTTATTCCTGTTGAGCGCAGCAATCGCGCGGGCCGCGTTTTTCCAGGCTGTGTTCTGTGTAAGCACCGCGCCGACCGCCACCTCGAACACCTGGGCCTTTGTTCCCGGACCGCCGGAATATACCGGTTCCTCCCCGCCTTCCGGTGTAACGGGCCACCAACGCCGAGGTCCGTACGCTTCGATCAACAGCCGGTAGATAGCTACGAACGGTTCCGTGGCATTTTCAGGAACGCCTGTCATATCGGCACACCCCGCTTCCAATGATCTTTTGATCTTTCCTGTCTTGCGAGAGACCGCCAGAGTTTACAACACACCGTACGGCTTTACAAAGCCTCACATACGCTTTCCGCCACCCCCAGTGAACCTCCGCCAATTATTCCATCCGCTAATACCGCTGCATGTACTTTTTTCCGTACGCACGCTCCGCCTCCAGACGATTGTGTTTCGGGCACAGCAGCCTGAGATTGCCTGCTTTGTTACCCCCGCCCCTCGAATACGGAACGATATGATCTATTTCCAGGTTCCACCTTGAGTTACACCTCGTTCCATTCGGGCCCACGAAGGTGCACTGCCCGCCATCCCTTGTTAATACCTCGTCACGCACGGAACGGGGGATGAATCGTGAGTTCTCCGATTCATCACTATGTTTCTTTGTATCAGCAGGTTTTTTTGCCTCCTGCACATTCTTTGCAGCGCTTTTTCTCTCTTCTCGTCTTATTCTGCGGGCCATCCTGGCCTCCGGGCTGTTGCGCTCGATATACTCGTCCATAAGGATCTCGAATATCTTCTCGAATTTCATACCTCGGGGGCATCTCGTGGATAGAAGCTCCCGGACACGGTTCACCTTCTTCATGAACTCCGGGTCAACACCGAACTC
>DAOVFR010000186.1 GCA_030672805.1 Candidatus Krumholzibacteriota bacterium | reverse complement strand
AGTGCTCTCGATCGTGTTCGGCGGATAGCCAACCGCAAACTCGGCGCATATCTGGCCGTTCATACCGGGCAGACACATGACCCACATCTCGGCCGGGTAGAAACCGACGCCGGTCACGCACCAGGCCGAGCGGGCATCATCGGTGAAAAGGGCGATGTAGCCGTACTGGGCGTGAGCAGCGCTCGAAACGAGCAGAAGTGCCAAACCAAGCAATAATGCCTTTTTCATCTTCTTTTCTCCTCTGTAAGTATCGGCTGCGAATTTCTGAATTTACCACCCGCGGTAACAGGTATTGAAGGAAAAAGCTGTTGGCTGTCGCTCTCTAACCATCACCCCCTTCAGGAACGCTCGTCAAGCTCATGATGCTTAACACTGGCAAACGCGATCACGCCCCGGCTCCGATGCCCGAACCGCAATCACGAAATAAATGATATCATATGCTCAACTCCTTGTAAACAAATAACAGATGAATATCATAAGAAAATTTCTATCAATTTGACATGCTCCTTCACCCGACGTAATATTCCGCCCATGAACAGCATGACGATCTTTGCACTCGGACCGGAACTTAACCGCACACTGAAGAACAGCCGCCTCGAACGCGCGGTGCGTTACCCCGGAGGGCTGACATTCGTTCTCCGTGGAGCTCCTTTCCGTTACTTTCATGTCCTAGTATTGAAACGTGAGGTCGAGATCATCGTCTCGGAGGATGAGATCGTCCCCCTGGGGGACATGCCAGCATGCCTTGATCAGGCGGCCGGCGCTGAAATCCACGCTGTTGAATCGAATGGTTTGAACCGAATTCTGTTTATTCGCTGCAGCCGCGGCGGTGCGTGGAGTTCGAGAACGGAGCTCACTATCAGGATCGACTGCAAACCCTCACGCATGCCCGTCTCGCTGATCGACGGGAAAACGGGCGGAATCATCGATTCCACGGGCGCCGGTGTATCGAGAAAACCCCGCAGAATCATGGACACTTCATCCAGAAAACCCCTCTCGATCCTATCCCTGCCCGAAAACCCACCGGGTGATATGACACTGGATGCAAACGGTGACATACGTCTCGAAAAACTCCCCGCACACACACGTATCTGGGAACGGGCCAGGAGAGCTTCCGGACTCATCCTCCGTCACATCGACGGGCTGGACCCCGTGCTTGCCAGGGTTCTCTCCCGTGCCCGTGAGGGGGATATCGAGTCTATCTGGCAAGACCTGCTCTCGATTGGGAACGAACTCACATCGGGACGTTTCATTTGGCGCCTTTATGATTTCCCGGAGGAGGGAGAGGCGGGGCGATGCGCCGTCTACCCGGTCGAACTGCCCGTCGAGGCTAAAGCGCAGCGCTGCACCGGATTTTTCGATGCGCTGAGCAAAAGAGGCGCCTCGGTAATTATTCCACGGTACATACGAGCCCTGAAGGATGCCGTGATCTCGTCGGCGAACAGGGACCTGCGAAAAGCCCGGCGTCTCAAGACCAACCTTTCGCATGACCTGGAGGAGGCGCAGCGCTCGAAAGAGTACCGCTACTACGGGAATCTTCTCGCCACGTACCGGCACCTACTCAAAACCGGCCTCGACAAGATTACAGTCAAGGATTTCTCGGGAGACGCCACAGTCACCGTCCCGCTCGACCCGTCCAGGACCCCGGACAAGAATATCCGTTCCTACTTCAACAGGGCAAAGAAAGGAGAAAAGGGGCTGATCATCATCATGAACAGGAAGCGCACGGTCGAGCGAAAAATAGATGAGGCGAAAACCTTCATCGATAGGATAACTGATCTGACGAAGCCGGCCGAACTGCTCCGGCTGCTGACGCCCGACGGGGATTCCGCAAGAAACGCAAAGACTGCTCAACGGCGACAGCTCTTCCGGTCCTTCGTCCTGGACGCATCGCACACCGCCTACGTTGGAAGAAACGATCGCGAGAACGACCGGCTCACCCATCGTTTTGCTTCCCCACGGGACATCTGGTTCCACGCCCAGGGGATCAAGGGTTCTCATGTCATTCTGAAGGGCGCCACGCCCTCGACGCCGAAGAGAATACTCGAGGCCGCCGCCTCTGTCGCAGCTTTTTTCAGCAAGGCACGTCACTCCACGACTGTTCCCGTGGTCTACACGGAGAAGCGGTACGTCCGGAAACCCAAGAAATCACCCCCGGGAACCGTCATCTACCATAGGGGAAAGACCCTCTTCGTATCGCCCGTTCTACCGGAGAAAACAGCCGGGGGATAATCGCGGGCGGCATACTCACATGCCCCAATAAATCAAGAAGAGGAGGCTTTCACAAACCTCCTCTTCTTTGGACAACTCAACCCCGAGGGAGCGTTCACATACTCACAGCAACGTGAGCACCGGGGCAATGTCATCCATAGCCACACCTTTCCCTGTTACCGCGAGCTCGCCAATGTAAAGGGCAAGGCATGTTCCAAAAATGAAAAAAGCGGGCTCAACCCGCATTCCTTCAACTTGTTGTCATTTATAAAGTTACAGGTCACATGCGATTAAGAAAAAAGCCGCCCCTCCCTTTCAATCATAAAGCAGTTAAATTTTTTAAAACTGCGTTAAGTATATTAACCAGTTACTTCTCCGCGTAGCCCGTTTCGGAGTCGAGAATATAGGTATCTCCACCAGACGATCCTATCCCGAGGATTTGGGCCGGGAATGGATCCCACTGGATGACCAATTCCTCGAAAGGCACCGGCTCACCGGGCTTGGGCTTGATAAAAAGACTTGTGTGCCTTATGTCAATCTTCGTGAATATTAGTAAGTAATTCCCCTGTGTTGTGATGTGGTAAGCGGTACCATCAAATCTTACAAAGGTGTGACCCGGGCTCACAGTCTTTGCAAGCGGCAGCATATACTCCCCCGCCGGGACAACCGTCACCAGCAAGAGAAGCACAGCCATCGCCAAAACGATGACCCGTATACCGCCTCTCATAAGAACCTCCTCTCTCCCCTTGCGGGAGAAATCAATACCCTACCCCATCATCGTTCGGCATTAACGCTTCAGTCAAACCCATAATTCAGGCGGATTCAATATAACACATTTTTCCGGATTTTACTATAAATATTTTCTCTAACCGTATTGTTTTATTTACAATCGTCTTTTTTGCCGACCATTCCCCCGATTTCTCCAAGCAGCTTCTCGATACAGTTCTTGCTGCATTTACCGATCACCTTGCCATTCCTGAATATCACCGCGCCCCCCCTTGTTCCGGCGATACCGATATCAGCATCACGGGCTTCACCCGGTCCGTTCACCTCACATCCCATAACGGCGATTGAAATCGGACTTCTGATCCCCATGAGCTTCCGCTCGAGCTGCTCCGCTATCCCGGCAACATCAATCCAGCTTCTCCCACAGGTAGGACAGGAGATGATCCGCGGAATGTCCCCCCTCAACCCCAGAGCCGAAAGGATATTAGCAGCTACAATAACTTCCCGCACCGGGTCTCCCGAGAGGGAAACCCTTACCGTATCTCCGATTCCCATTGACAGGAGGAGCGTAAGCGCGACTGATGACCGTGCCGCGCCACTGAGTGCCGGTCCGGCCTCGGTCACTCCGATATGGAGCGGATAATCGCAGCTCGCCGCGAACAGCCTGTTCGCTTCGACCGTAGCAATCGGATCGGAGGACTTCAGGCTGAAAACGAGGTTCGTGAACCCCAACACTTCGATTTCTTCGAGACTTCTCGAAGCGCTCTCAAAGAGGGCCCTGCCTGGATCCTGCTTGTACAGCTCGCGCAGGTCCCGTTCGATACTCCCCGAATTGACACCGACACGGACAGCTATACCGGATTTCGACGCCGATTCCAGTACCCTCGCAACACGTTCCCCTGCACCGATATTGCCAGGATTGATGCGAAGCCCGGCGACGCCGGCACCCGCCGCGGCCACGGCCAGCTCGTAATCGAATTGAATATCGGCGATGACCGGTATCGGACTCCGGTCACATATCGGCGGCAGTACATCAATATCATCCCTGTCCTTTACCGCGACACGGACGATCTCGCATCCCGCATCCGCGAGGGCCGTCACTTCATCGAACAGTTTCTCGAGGTGAACCGGCCTGAACGTGCTCATCGACTGAATGGAAATCGGGGCATCTCCGCCGACCGCAACCGTGCCGTAGCGGACCTGCCTCGTCTTTCTCCTTGGCGTTACACCGTTCATCACGATATTCCGTCAGTCCCTGCCGGCATTATTCCCGATCCCCGGTCCGGCGATACGGAAGTCCCCCTCTCTCCTCGTGATCCCCTCACCGTCAAGGTGCTCGAGCAGTGGCACCGCATACTTTCTCGAAAACCCAAACTCATTCTTGAAATCGCTCACGGAGATCCGTCCGGATTTGAGAAGAATCTCCCGAACCGTTCGCAGCAGTTTCCGGTGGAACTCGCCGTGCATGTATCCATCCGAACCTATTCTGATAACGGAACCACTCTCCCGCAGCAACCGCAGGAACGAGATGAGCTTCTTCTCATCGCCGACGCAGTCGAGGAGTTCGTCCTTCCGGAGGAAGGAGAACCCGGCTGCCCTGATCCTGTTCTCGATATCCACGAGGGTTTGCCCGTTCTTCTCCGACAGGTCCATCTCGCCGCTTCCGGCCCGCACCCGCCCGCCTTTTATGAAGAGACAGCCCTGTTCCAAACCTCTATCGAGGAGAAACGAAAAAAGCGCCGCGTCCCCGGCGCCGGTCTTCTCGCGCAGCTCTTCCTTGTCGATACCCCAACGGAGCGGGTTCCCGGCGGCAAACCGTTCAGCGATACCGATCATCCGTCTCTCGATCCCGTGTATCACATCAGCCAGCAAGAAGAGCCTGCCGACCCGGTAGACCTTCCCGGCGCATTCGAGTCTCTCGCAGGATTCCGCAGCCTCCGGCAAGGTCATCCCGTAACGCCTCAGCTCTTCCGGCGCCAACCCGTGCTCTTTCCTTCTGGAGGCGAGTCCAAGCACTGTTTCCTCTCCCGATTCCGAATCGAGCAGCCGCAAGGTCTCGATCGTTTGTTCCCTGAAACGCTTCGCCTTCGGCGGCACGGGATCCAGGACCTTCCCGCCCGCGATGACACGCATCGGCGAATAGGAACGCACGATGAACCTGTCACCACCCCGGGCCACAGTCGGCTTCTCGAGCCTCAGTTGGACATAACCCCTTCCCCCCGCTTCCAGCTTCTCCGAATCGAGCAGTACAACGCGTGCGATGATCTCAGCGGCGGCATGATGGAACCTGATACGCTGCCTGTTCTTCAGGGCCGAACCGGGAAGCCTGCTTAACTCGATGACCGTATCCAGCATGCTGGATGTCTGAAGCACACCCGGCGTGAGCAGCTGCTGCCCGATCGAGACCTCGCCGGACCGTACC